>JAGCIP010000106.1 GCA_017648525.1 Clostridia bacterium | reverse complement strand
GCGTTCTCGCAAGGGCGCATACACTTTCGTATGTAACCGAGCGAAACGACTAGAATTTCGCAGGGTTTTTACTTCCCTTGTTGTTTTTTAACGAGAAAAACACAAGAAAGTCGGGCGTTATCGCAAGGGCGCATACACTTTCGTATGTAACCGAGCGAAACGACTAGAATTTCGCAGGGTTTTTCCGTTAAAACTCTATATGTTCGACTTTGGGGTTCTTACTTCTTCTATAAAAAACGAGTTTTCTACCCGTTGCGCAAACGAATTCTGCGCCTAACTTTTCGGCAATTTCAAAGCCAGCCTCTTTTGGCTCTAAATAAGAGTTTTCTAAAACGGTAACCTTGATAAGTTCTCTCTTTTCAATAGATAAAGAAAGGCTTTCTATTAGGCTATCGTTTACGCCCATTTTACCCACTTGGGTAACCGGTTCTATGTTTGATGCGAGCGAACGCAATTTACTTCTTTGTTTTGAGGTTAACATAATTTCTCCTAATCAACGAATTCAAATTCTTCGCCACCGATAATAATGGTTGACTTGTCGGTAGCGCCCATTTTGCGAAGTTCGGCGATAATTCCACGGTCACGAAGCACCTTATGCATATACGCAAGCGAGTTCATATCGTCTAAAACGACGTTTCTCTTTAACACGTCCACAAGCGAGCCAACGATAACGAAAGTTTCGCCTTCTTTAAATATCTCGTAAGACAATCTATCGGGCTTAACGTAGTTAAATTCTTCAAACTCCAAGGGCTTAACGGGTGGAAGTTTAGATAAAACGGTAAATATTTCTTTCTTTAACTTATCAAGTCCGTCCCCCGTGATTGCCGAAACGGCTATCACTTTACGGTTTTTCCCTAGTTTTTGCTTAAATTCTTTAAGTTTTTCGTCCGCACCGTAAAAATCGCATTTATTTGCAACGATAACTTGTTTTAATTTAGAAAGCGCCTTGCTATAAGTTTTAAGTTCGGCGTTGATTTTCAAATAATCGTCGTAAGCATCTCTGCCTTCTACACCCGAAATATCGACCACGTGCACGAGCATGCGTGTTCTTTCAATGTGTTTAAGAAAGTCGATACCGAGCCCCGCACCTTGACTTGCGCCTTCAATAAGACCTGGAATATCGGCAACCACAAACTGTTCGTCGTAATAATCGGCAACGCCGAGATTTGGCGAGAGTGTGGTAAAGTGATAGTTTGCAATCTTTGGGCGTGCACGTGTAATCTTGCTTAAGATGGTTGACTTGCCAACGTTTGGAAAGCCCACTAAACCAACGTCCGCTATGGTTTTAAGTTCAAGAATAACTTGCTTGGTTTCGGTTTTTTCGCCCGTTTGAGAAAAGTGCGGGGTGTGTCTGCGTGCGTTGGTAAATTTTGCGTTACCCTTTCCGCCGTCCCCACCGACTAAAACCACTTTCTTCTGTCCGTCGGTAAACATATCTGCAATAATATTGCCCGTTTCCTTATCACGAATAACCGTGCCCAAGGGGACTTTAAGAACTAAATCTTTGCCCGAACGACCAAAACAGTCTTTTGAGCCACCCGGCTCACCGTTTTCCGCAACGTATTTGGTTTTATAATAATAGTCGGAAAGATTGCTCAAATGCTTGTCCGCAACGAAGATTATATCTCCGCCTTTACCGCCGTCGCCACCGTCTGGGCCACCGCTTACCTTTCCTTTATAGTGTATGAACGAGATTATGCCGTTTCCGCCGTCTCCCGCTTTAATCGTTATTAACGCTCTGTCTATAAACATATTTCACCTTTTAATTTTTTTACAATCTTCGTTAATAGGGCAGTTTACGCAATCAGGCTTACCCGCTTTGCAATAACTTCTCCCTAGATATATCAAATAATGATGTGCTCTTGACCAGTCGCTCTTTTCTAAAATTTTCATCAAGCCCTTTTCCGTGCCTAGAACGGTTTTTTCCTTGACCAAGCCTATGCGGTTACTCACCCTAAAAACGTGTGTGTCCACGGCTATTGCGTCCCCGCCGAAAGCCACGCTATATACCACGTTGGCGGTCTTTCTGCCCACCCCCGCAAGCGTACGCAATTCTTCAAGCGTTTTTGGGACTTGTCCGCCATACTTTTCAATTAAGTCTTTGGTCGTTTGCAATATATTTTTGGATTTTGATTTATATAGCCCGCAAGAAAAAATATATTGCTCTAATTCTTCTTGTGAAAGTTCTAAAAGTTTTTCGGGTGTGCCG
This sequence comes from Clostridia bacterium, assembly GCA_017648525.1. Taxonomy (GTDB): domain Bacteria; phylum Bacillota; class Clostridia; order Christensenellales; family Borkfalkiaceae; genus UBA1259. The sequence goes on along the minus strand of JAGCIP010000106.1, from coordinate 10,919 downwards.
TAATTTTCAAATAGGCGTGCGGTAACCTTGTTTACCCGCTCGTCCGTACATTGTGCCGATAAAATCACCGCCACCAAAAGTTGGTACGGCGTGGAAAATCTAAGAGCGGGTTTATCGGTAAATTTACCCGATAATTTCTCTATTATTTTTTTTGCCGTTTTTTTATCCATAATTACATAGATTTTACCACAAACGGACGGTGATTTACAAGCATTTTTCGTAAAGTTGCTAAATACTCTTTACTACTTTTTTCCCTGCGGTTAACTTTATCGAAAAAACGCCCGCAAACGAGTTTAAGTTTAAGAGCGACAGGGCGTGTCTAACCGAAAAATAATCGCTTTTTTTGAACTGTACGGAAAGCCCACACCCTACGCCTGCTTCTTTAGGCGTGTTTACAATTTCGGTGTATACACCGTTGCTTTTTAAAAATTCGTGAAATTTTACCGTATGCATTCGTGAACGAAACGCTATAACGAAGTATTCCATAAAACCTTTCTCCTTGGCATAAAAGAATTTTTATTCCTATACAATATACTATTACCCTAAAAAATTTTTTGTTACGCTTAAATTAGGAGAAACTATGATTTATTTTGACAACTCGGCAACGGGCGGATTTAAACCACGTGCGGTTACTGACGCCGTATTTTCTTCGGTGAGATATTTATCCGCAAACCCAGGTAGAAGTGGGCATAGACTTTCGCTTGCAGGAGCAGAAACAGTTATGCGCTGTAGGGAAACAATTGCTAATCTTTTCGGCTCAAAACCCGAAAGGGTGATTTTCACTAAAAACTGCACGGAAGCACTTAACCTTGCTATTTTTGGCTACGTCAAAAAGGGCTTTCACGTAATAACAACCGTTTACGAACATAATTCGGTTTTACGCCCGCTCTTTTATCTAAAAGAACAAGGGGTTATAGAATTAAGCGTGGTCAAACCTAAAAATGGGCTAACTTTAGAACAAAGCATTGAGCAAAGTATCAAGCCAAACACCCGCCTTGTCGTGCTAAATTCCGTTTCTAACGTAACGGGCGAATCTTTGCCGATTAGCAAGGTTTCGTCCATCTGCAAACAACAAAATATCACTCTTATTTTAGACGGAGCGCAAGGTGGCGGACATATTCCGCTTAGCGTTGGAAAGGGCGTTTCTATGATTGCTCTTGCAGGACATAAGGGTCTTTTAGGCATTATGGGGAGCGGGGTTCTTGTTTTAGACGAAACGATTGAACTTTCCCCGCTATTATATGGCGGTACGGGAACTGAAACTTTTAATTTAAGCCAACCCCAAACCTTTCCCGAACGATTTGAAGCGGGAACTCTTAACCTACCAGCAATCAGCGGTTTATACGAAGGCGCAAAACTTATTGCAGAAAGTTTAACGAGTTTTGCAAACGTTTTAACCAACTACACCAAGAGTATGATTAGCGGGTTAAAAAGCATCAATGGGATTACTTGTTATTCTAACCCCAACCCGTCGGGAATAGTAGCGTTTGCCCTTAATAATTTGCCGTCTAACGAAGTTGCGGATATTTTAAGCAGAGATTACGATATTGCCGTGCGTGGTGGTTTTCATTGCGCCCCGCTTATGCACGAGTTTTTAAAAACCAACGGCGACGGGCTGGTTAGAGCGAGCGTCGCCGTGCAAAATAGCACTAGAGAAATAAATTATTTTTTAAGTGCGGTAGAAAATATTGCTAAACTTTAAATCCTTTTTAATTCTTCTACCACTTTTCGTAGAATTTTACGTTTTTTGTCGTCAAGCATAGGCGAAAGCATAGCCGAGAAAGCGTCTATATCGGCGTTTGTTAAAGTTCCACGTTCTTTACCTTTTTTTGCTTCTTCGTAAACGGCGGAAATAAGTTGGCTTTGGCTTTTTCCGTCAAACGAGCGGGCAAGCGAATTAACCAAACTAAAAAGGTCGTTCCCACCACCTTGACCGTCGTTTTTTGATTGATTATTTGCGTAATTATTAAAATCTTGCATAGTTCACCCCTTAAAAGTTTTTCAATTCTATTTTATGTTAGTCGCATATTATTATGTTAGCGGAGTTAGTATGGAAATCTTAAAATTTTTATTAACGCTTTTAAATAACGGAGATTTGCAAAACAATCTTTCTTCCCTTTTAACCCTTTTTAACAAAGGCTCTTTAGACTTAAAAAGTTTGCTTTCTAACCTTAATCTTGAAACGCTTGCACCGCTTTTGAAAGATTTTTTTAATCAAAAACCCCACCCTACCCAAACGGTAGAGCGGGGATTCGGTCTTAATCCTATCGCTAAAATTGCGGATAAAGATATCGTTTACACCCTTAATAAATATTTTTATTCAGGCTAATTTTTGCAACGCCACGGTTAATGCTTGCCCTTTTTCTGCAGGCGTACCGTTGGTTACACCCACACCGTGAATACTCGTTATTCCGTCCGGCCAGTATATCTTTGCCGTGGTGAGTTTTAACGCACCGCCCGAAAGAAGTTTATAAGTGCTTTGCATAATGCCTTTGCCGTATGACCTATATTCTCCTTGCTCGTTCTTTTCCAAAATGACGTCGCTTGGGTCTTTAAGCACGTCTTTATAGTGTGACAAAACGCCCAAAAGGCACTCTGATGCAGATGCTGTTTTTTCGTTGGCAAGAACACACGCCCTTTCTATATGCGAGTAAAATCTGTTTTTATCAGTCGAATAAACTTGCTCGCCCGTCTTTCCTTTTGCTATTGCTACCGCGCTTTTTCTAGCCCCGTTGTTATTTATAAAACAAGATGCTATTTTGGTTGCAATATCTATAAAGCCACCGCCGTTATCTATTAAATCTAATATCAAACGAGTTCTTCCACGCTCTTTCATAAATTCAAGGGCGGTTATCATTTGTTCTGCCGAATTACCTTCAAAAGAACTTAACTTTATATAAGCGATTTTATCGCTTGAAATTTGCATTTTGGTGTTTTCCAAAACGGTTGCTTGGGGATTTTCCGCACCCGCACTAGTAAAACACAGTTCTTTTTCACTATCAAAATACCAAACGTAAGACGCAACGTAGTCGGTTTTTAACAATTTTACCGTATAGCGGGTAGCGTTTCTATCGTAAGTTAGCGTTACTTCGTTTTGGCACTCGTCTAAAAAGTCAATTAACTGTTGATAAGTATTAAACTCAACAGTTTGACCTTGCTCTCCGTTTTTACCAGAAACTAACAAGTCGCCCTTTCTTAACCCCGCCTTTTCGGCTGGAGAATTTCCTATAATTTCGTCCACAAAACAATGCTTTTTGTAAAAACTTACACCTATTCCACGGTGTTTTCCCGCACCTTGATTTTGATACTCTTTATATTCTTCTTCGGTAAAATATTTAGAATACCGGTCTAGATAAACGTTGACTATTGCGTCGGCAATTTCTTCTTGGGTAATTGCACGATCTTCGCCCGTTACGGGGTCGTAAATATACCCCACCTGTTCCATAAGCGTTATGATATCAAACGCCGTACTATTTGCCTTGCTTCTAAATAGATAACTTGAAAAATATCCGCCGATAAAGGTCAATAAAAACAAGAGAACGGCAATAACTACCGTCAGTATTTTCTTGCCGTTTATTCTCTTTTCTTTTTCGTTTTTAATTTCTTGCATATTTTTACCTTGTTAACTTTGATAATATGGTTATAAGCCTAAAAGTAACGGCGTCTGAAAACTTGCGAATATCAAGCCCAGTTTCCTTTTCAATTTTGTCTAACCTATAAGTCAAAGTGTTTCTATGTAGGTATAAGTTTCTAGAAGTTTCGCTCACGTTAAGGCTGTTAAGCAAAAATTCTTCCGCCGTGTTAATCATTTCTTCGTCATTAAAAACGTCTTTTGCACTGTAATCAAGCAAGGTGTTTAAGTATTCGCCTAATTTATGTCTTGGCAAATCTTCTAACATTTTGATTAGTACGAATTCCTTGAACGAGTGAATTTCCCCTTTGGCGTTAGTTGAATTTACCATTCTTAAAGTGGCTATCGCCTGCATATAAGAAGAACTTAATTCGGCTATGGTTTTTACCGTTCCGCCGATTGTGATTTTAACTGAAACACCCGTTTCTTCGTAAACCGATTGCTTAATAAATTCCGCATACTCTGTAGACGGTTGGCAATCTTCTTCCCCGTCCAAAAACTTAACGAAAGCCAACTGTTCGTCGCCAACGTCCACGGCAAAATCTCTTTCTTCTTCCCCGTAAGATTCAAGCACGGCTAAAACGCCCGCTTTTTTGCCTTTGGGCAGAGTTAGCACCATAACGAATGCAGGGCTGTCTTTAATGGCAAACTTTTTCATATATCTTGCACTCTGCGTGCCGTTGCTTTCACCCATAAGCACCGACTTATAAAAATCGACTTTGCTTAAACCGTCTTTATAAAATGCACTCTCTACCAACTCTTTAATAAGATAAGCGTAATTTTTTTCAACCACGCCCGCACCGTTAATTGCACATGCGTAATTTTTGCCCTTACACTTTATCCAAAACAAAGTCTTTCCCGCTTGCGCTTTTTGCTCCATTCCCGAAAAGTCGGTAGTAATCCTTTGTTCACTATTCTCTTTGCCCGCTAAAAACTTGCCCTCTAAATCGTAAACGCTAAAATCAATGCCCGTTTTTCCCGCAAGTTCTTCTAAAAAATTCTTAATTTCTCCGTCCATAACCCACCGTTTTTATAAGTTATGCTTAAATTATAACCTTTTTTTGAATATTTTACAATAAAAAACCAAACCTTTTAAAATATTTTTTGTGCATATTGTACAAAAAAACGCCCGCAACAGCCTTTTTAGTTGCGGGCGTGATTTTATTTTATTGTTTTTTTATTGTTTCTTTTCTAAAATGGCTTTAATGTCTTTTAGCAAATCTTCAACCGTGGGATTTTCAAGGCGGGCAAGTCTTGCCTTTTCTTCTTCGGCTTTCTTTGCTTCTTCTTCGACTTTGGCTTTTTCTTTTTCCTTTTCGTCAAAATATTCTTTTATCGCTTGTTTATTTTTAAGGCTAATTCCGGCTTTTTTAAGTTCTTTTCTTTCGTTCTTATTTAGCGTGTTTTTCTTTATTGCTTCGGTAATTTTGCCGTTGTTTTCTCTTAAATTGTTCATAACTTTTACGATTGTAAATAGCACAAGCGCAACTATAAAGAAGTTAATGACAGAAGAAATAAACGCACCCCAGTCGATATAGATAGACGACGCAAGGTCTAACGCTCCGTCTGCCGTATAACCCGCAGAGAGCATTGTGATTGCACCGCTTAAACCTTCCGAGCCAAGTATCAACGCCAAAAACCAGTTAATGATAGGTTTTAATACGTAATTTGAAAGACCGTTCACTATCCCCGTGAACGCTCCGCCGACGATTACGCCGACAGCCATATCTAAAACGTTGCCACGAGTTATAAACTTTTTAAATTCGCCAAAAAATTTTCTCATAGGTTTCTCCTTTTTTTCTAAACTCTATGCGCCAAACGCAACTTTCGTAACTACTGATGCGATTGCCATTATTATTAAATATAAACTAAACCACTTGTAGTTTGCCTTTTTTATTACTTTTAGCATAAACTTTATTGCGATATAACCTGTAACCCCAGCCGTTATTACCCCGAAAAGCAAGGGAACTAAATCGATTGCAACTCCGCCTTCTAAAACGTCTAAAGCGGAAACCGCCGCCGCACCCAAGATAATAGGAATGCTCATTAAAAAAGCAAAACTTGCGTTTTCTTCTCTTTTTAATCCGTAAATACAACCGGAAGAGATGACCGTTCCGCTACGTGAAAGACCAGGCACAATCGCCACGCTTTGTGCTAAACCCATAACTAACGAACTTTTATAACTTAACGGTAATGCCTTTTGTTTTTTTCTACTGATTATTTCAGAAATAAAAAGTTCGGTTGCCGTCAACAAAAAAGTCCCCGCAAGCAAGATTGCAGATAATAAGTCTCCGTTATAGAACGCACTTTCAACAAGGTCGCCAAGCAAAACCCCCGTGAAAACGGCAGGGATTGTCGCCACGACTAAAAACCACGCTTTTTTGCTGAATAAAAAACTCTTTTTTATGTTTCCATCAGGCAAAAACTCTATCGACGGCTTAAAGAGTGCCAAAATCTCTTTATAAAATACTATAAACACGGGAATAAGCGTGCCGATATGTAACATTATGTCAAAGAAAAGTCCACCCGCACTCTCGCTAACGCCAAGCCAGCGTTGCATTAAAATAAGATGCCCGCTACTCGATACGGGTAAAAATTCCGCCAAGCCTTGAACTGCGCCAAGAACTATCGCTTGCCAAATTTCCATTATTTATTTTCCCCTTTTCCTATCATTTTAATAAATTCTTTTACCGCAAAAGTAAGGTTGTCGTCTTTGGGTAACGCCAAGCCGATTGCCCTAACCGGCAATTCGGGGTTGGTCTTTATTTCTATAAGTGCGCCTTCTTCAAGTTCGTGTTTAACAAACTCTCTCGGTATGCACGCAATACCTATACCCGTCTTTGCAAGTTCTGTCATAAGTTCTAAACTTGCAAGTTCTATTTCAGGGTGTAAATGAACGCCTTGCGAGTGAGCAAAGCCAACGATTGCCTGCCTTGTTGCAGATGATAGTTCAAGCATAAGCAAAGGATAATCTTGCAATCTTTTTAAGTCCACCACGCCGTTTGCGAGTTCACTAAATTTAGGGCTAGCAACAAAAGTATCGTGCAGTTGCATTACCGTGCTTGAAAGATTTATGTCGCTATCAACTATGGGTAAATTAACAAAACCTATATCACCCTTGTTGGTTTTAAGCAATTCTATCGTTTGGTTTGAAGTGCCGTTTTGCAAAAATAAGTTCACGTTAGGATACTTTTCGTGATATTCTTTCACGTAAGGCAATAAGAAGTGAGTGGCAACCGTATCGGACGCACAAATTCTCACAATTCCAGTCGCCGTGTCCTTTAACTCAACGTATTTGCTTTCTGCTTGGTCTAAAAGTTTTAACGCATTTTCTACTAGCGGAAAAATTTGTTTTCCGCCCGTTTCAGAAAGTTCCATACCCTTATGAGTACGATTAAAAAGTTTTCCACCAAGTTGACTTTCAAGTTGTTTAATCGCTTGTGAAACAGCGGGTTGAGATATGTATAATTCTTCCGCAGCACGGGTTAAACTCCCACACTTGGCAACCGTATAAAAAACTCTGTACAGTTCAAGATTTACCATTTTCTCTCCTTTTTATAATATAATTAATTAAAACCAAAATAAGCGGTTAGAAACGAGTTAGGACTAGGCTCGCCCGAACAAAAGGGTGAGTGTCCGCTATTATAGACTGTGAAGATACGAGCAGGTCAAGGCGCGTGAGTATTTCGCAGGGGCGTGTACAAAACCAAAATAAGCGTTTAGAAACGAGCAGGACAAGGCTCGCCCGAACAAAAGGGTGAGATTGACCTTTATTATAGACCGTGAAGATACGAGCAGGTCAAGGCGCACGAGTATTTCGCAGGGGCGTGTACTTTCCGTACACAACCCAAGAAACACGGAATGCAACGCAGAGATGCGAAGTATATTCGCGGTCTACTTGCCGACGCAAAACTTTGAAAATATGTTATTTATAATATCTTCAGTTGCCGTCTTGCCACTTATCTCGCCAAGCGCATCCCAACCTTCTTTTACGTCGATTGCAAGCAAATCTAAAGAAACTGTGCCGACGAGTGAAAGCGCTAATGAGAATTTCTCTTTTGCACGGGAAAGAGCGTCGTAATGGCGTTCTTCACAAAGGAAGTCGCCGTTAATATCTACTCCACCTAATGCAGATTTTTCGTAAAGGGCTTGTTTTAATCCATCAAGATTATCTTTTTTTAATGCCGAAATATAAAGGTCGGCACGGGGGTCTTTGGTTTGATATTTGTCGGTTTTATTAACGACTACGAGTAAGTTTTTATCTTTTACCAACTCGTAAATTTGGTCGTCTTCTTTATCGAGAGCACCGCCGTCTAACACCAACAAAATAACGTCGCTTTGATTAAGCACACGCTTGGACATTGAAACGCCTATTTCTTCTATTTTGTCCCCACTTTCTCTAATCCCCGCCGTATCGTAAAAATTAAAACGCACGCCGTTAATTTCCACGCTACCTTCAACAATATCACGGGTAGTTCCCGCAAGGTCGGAAACGATAGCCTTGTCGTAATTTAAAAGAGCGTTAAGCAAAGAACTCTTGCCCGTGTTTGGCTTTCCTACTATGCCGACGTTAACGCCGTTTTTAAGCGTTCTGCCCGCACGATAGGTAGCAAGCAAACCGTCCACACCGTCTATAACGGTTTTTAGGTCGGCTACTAATTTTTCGGTTGAACTTCTTTCTAAATCTTCTTCTGGAAAGTCCATATCGCAATCAATTTGCGCAAGCGTGTCGGTTATAATATCTTGCAAGCGGTTGATTTCAGCGGTAAGTTTTTCACGGTAAAGATAATACCCCGCCTTAACGCCCGAAACCGATTCGCTATTTATCATATCGATAAGCCCTTCCGCAGACGAAAGGGAAAGTTTGCCGTTCATAAAGGCACGCTTTGTAAATTCTCCGTTCGTGGCAAGCCTTGCCCCCGAAGATAAAATCTTTTTTAATATTCCACGAGAAATCGCCACACCGCCGTGCGAGTGGAATTCCACGATATCTTCGCCCGTGAAACTTTTAGGTCCTTTAAAATATACGCACAAACCGAAGTCACTAAAACCGTCCGCATGAATTTCGCCTGCATACATTTTATTCGGCTCAAAATCCGCAACCTTGGTTTTTCCAACGGGCGCAAACATTTTTTGCGCTATATCAAGCGGACTTTTTCCGCTTATCCTAATCACGGCAACCCCACTTGCCGAAAGGGCTGTGGATATCGCCGCTATGTTTTCTTCTGCCATAAAATTTTCCTTTTTATCTTTTTGCGCTAATTAAAAATCTGAAAACGGTTCGTCGGGCTGTCTGTCTTTGGGGTCTTGATAATCAGTAAACGGTTCGTCGGGTTGTTTAGGCGCACCCTGTCCGCCGTACCCCCCGTAAGGTCCTTGTGCACCACCGTATGGGCCATTATGTGGACCACCATACGGACCGTAACCTTGTCCCCCATAATAACTTGCATATCTTGAACGAACGTAATCTGCGTAATTTATGGGTTGTTTTTTTCTAATAATGAAAGCGAACACGCCGAAAAGCCCTATAATCGAAAGGATTGAAACAAGCACGAATTGTGACGGCCAGTATTTTCTAAACAAGTTAATGTATAGGCTTATAGTAATAATTAAAGACGCAAGTTCAAAAATCATTGAAACGTAAGAGATAATCGTCATTGTTCTTGCAATCGCAAACAAGTCTTTATACGGATAAACAAAACTGTTGTCAACGTAAACCCCGCTAATAAACTTGTAAGCGCTAACGTTGTTGGGAAGTAAATTTGTCTGTTCTAAAACTATATATACGTTAGATTTGTTGTGTAGTATATTGCCAACGATAGGGAAGTACACGAAGAACTCATTTATATAATAAAGAAGTTGAGACAAGGCGAATACAATAGTAAAAATGAGTGCCATTTTGCCGAAAGTGCTACCGAAAATCTTGGTTTCTTTAATAAGTTTGCAAGCAACGAAAAGCCAAACGCAAGGTAGCCAAGCAAGCCACGCATGTTTTACCCCGCCCCTTTTCGCCAACGAAAAAATACCGATAGACCTTAAAACGTAAAAAGTAATGGGCAAAGCAAGTGATGCAATCAACGCCACTATTAAATAAAATATCCCGCTATCTGCTGGGCTAAACGAATTTGCCGTAACTAAATGTATCATAAAATCTCCTAATGTGCCATTTTATATTATTATACCCTAAAACACTTAAAACATTATTGAAGTATTAAAGAATTGCTATTTGCTATATTTACGCACAATAATTATACCAACAATATTTAAATATATCAAGTTTTTTTCTAAATATTTACGGAAAAAGGCTTGAAAAACGTGCGGTCTTGCTATATAATAGATATTGCATTTATTAAAAAACAAACAGGGCAAACTTATAGTGATTTTCAATGTTTACCCTAAAAATTCAATGGAGGAATATTATGCAAGACGTAAAACAACTTACCGTTAACGCCATAAGAGTGCTTTCTGCAGAAGCAATCCAAAAGGCAAACTCCGGACACCCCGGTTTACCGCTCGGCGCAGCGCCTATCGGGTACGCCGCTTTCACCAACATGACTTTCAACCCGAAAGACACCAACTTTGATAATAGAGATAGATTCGTTCTTTCTGCTGGTCACGGCTCTATGCTTGACTACGCTCTCTATTATTTGTTTGGTTTCGGTCTTACTAAAGAAGAAATTATGAACTTCCGTCAACTCGGCTCACGCACGGCAGGTCACCCCGAATACGGTGTATGCCCTGGCGTTGAAACCAGCACCGGACCTCTTGGACAAGGTATCGCTAACGCCGTAGGTATGGCTATTGCTGAAAACTATCTTGCTGAAAAATTCAACAAAGAAGGTTTCCCTATCGTTGACCACTACACTATCGCTCTTTGCGGTGACGGTTGTATGCAAGAAGGTATTGAAAACGAAGCCGCATCTCTTGCAGGCGCTCTTAAACTTGGCAAACTTATCGTTTTATACGACGATAACGATATTACTATCGAAGGCGACACCAACATTACCTTTACCGAAGACGTTGGCAAGCGCCACGAAGCAATGGGCTGGCAAGTATTAAAGGTTAAAGATGCAAACGACTTAAACGCTCTTAACCGTGCAATCAAAAAGGCTAAGGCAGAAAAAGAAAAGCCCTCTCTTATCGTAATTCAATCTAAAATCGGTTACGGTTCTCACCTTGAAGGAAAAGCATCTTGTCACGGCGCTCCGCTCGGCGAAGAAGGCGTTGCTACCTTAAAGAAAAATCTCGGTTGGGATTACGCTCCGTTTGAAGTTCCTGAAGAAGTATT
>JAGCIP010000009.1 GCA_017648525.1 Clostridia bacterium | reverse complement strand
TTCGTAGAGTTTTTCTCGATTACAACGCCCATTTTTCCTTCTTCAAACGAATAATCCTCAAACTTTTCTTCAAATCTTTGAATCGCTTTATCCAACCAAACGCTACCGACCCCGCCTGCATAGTTATAAACTAATACTTCAGACTTTGTACCATCATTTCTACTTTCTTCACCAGTTCCATTACATGCAAAAAGACTAAATGTCGAAATTGCCGTCATAGAAACAGCTATTATACTTTTCAATACTTTTTTCATTATTTTACCTCTTATAGTTGTTTTTTTGGCCCCGAACGGCATCGATATGCTATTCGGGGCCGGTCTTCATTTATTTAGTTTTGCTTTGCGAGCGTGATTGGCGTATCGCTGAACGCTTCAAACAAAATATTCAAAACGCCATCGCTAGCCTCACCTGCCGCATAGTTATAAACCTCAAAGCCAGAATGCTGAACCGTAGTTACGGTCGTCGAAGTCGTTGAGCCGTCTTGGTTAGGCATATCAAACGTACTTTGTCTACCTCCCCACCACGAAGGATTATCTAATCCTTGAAGCAATTGTATTGCTCTCGCATAATAACCGCCCAAAAACTCGAAGGCGCCACGCGTGCAAGCGGAATATCCTTCAAAGGATGTTATATTATAACTCTTATTATTGAAACCAACAGAGGTACAGTCAAATTTAAGATAAATTTGCAACTTACCATCTACAACGGTAAATCCGTACGTACCTGTCTTCTCGTTCCCAAGATGATTTTTAGGGAGATAATACATAGCCTGACCATTTCTCCAAGACTTCAATTCGTAATAGTCCGTCGAAGGCATCTCGCTTTGTCCGTCAAACTTCACACCCCACGCAGTAAACGTACCGTCGCTATTTAATACCAATGTCATAGGAACAGTGATTTGCGTACCAGTGGTAGCCCCTACGGGGATATACGTCGTAGTGTAGTTTGCCGTATAGGTTCCTGCATACTTCGTATACAAATCTGTATATTCCTTAATATACGTTCTACCAGCAATTGTGACCTTAACAGAGTTTTTCAAAATTTGATATTCACCAACAACGGAACCTTCGTTTGTTTCAATCGTCAACGTTCCGTTTGCTATGCTTAACGCATTGTACGACCACGTACATTCTTCATTTTTATACGTAGCAACGCCCGTATTCAATAAGGTAAGCGTACCTTCCGAACCGATATAATTCCCTGCAATCGAACCCTTGACGTTAATCAATTCTTCATAACCGCCTACCGCAAGCGTATATGCTTTTCCTGCATACGTAAAGCTAATTACATAAGAGCCATTCCAAAGATAATATTCGCCGTCTGCATAAAGGTCGGGTTGGGTTGCATCATAAACGCCAGGCGTTTCGTCCATATTGAAGAAAATTTTACCAGACGTGTTATCTTTCATAACTAAGTCATAGGTAATGTTCTTTTGACCATTGCCGTCTTTGAAATCAATCGTCGCTTTACCACCAGAAACGTTAAATCCGCTTTGGCTTGTGGGAATCTTCAATACACCGTCGTTATAAAGCGTCAAAGTTGCCGCACTGCTTGAATACGTTTTGGACGCAGGCGCTGCCACTGAACCACCTTCACCCGCAATCGTTTCAAACATAGTTGACAATACGGTCTGATAGTTATTATCAGGTCTATCCCAAGTACTATACAAGAAGTTAAAATGATTATGAGCGCCGTGATTTAAACTCTCATTTGACAACCAAAGGGAGGTACTTAAACGGAAAAATCCATCAAAATAAGAGTAGTATGCTTGTTTGATATGCCCTGCACTACTATTTACATAATCGGTGAAAGTAATTGTACCAAACGTATCGCTAATCGGATTTAAGGTATAATGACACTTAATGTTCCAAGAGCCACAATAAACATATAATGATTTATCATTGTAGAACTTATAATAAACATGATCAGCAGCAAACAAGGTAGAATTATCACGATAGGCAGTAAACTTACCAGCAACGCCCGTTACCTCACTCGTACCCGATTGAGCATTAGAAAACGCGTCGTAAAGGGCTTGTTCATTTTCAAAAACTGCAGTGCTAGACTGTGTTTTTTCCTTATAAACAAGAGTATCTTCCCAATATTTAACGCCAGACGCATCTAACGTTACAGTTTTATCGTCTAAGGCATACGTTGCAGGGAAAATCGTATCTTTCGTACTTGCAGATACGGTTGTATTACCCGTCTTCAAGATATTACTCATCATCGGCAAGTTTACTTTCATCGTACCATCGGTAAATAATACGTAACTGCCATATCTAGTACCTAAAATGAAGTTTGCGCCCGCGCCGCCAGCATAAGCCATATTAGGATTTGAAGAATAGAAATCATACCCATCATACACAACCTTTCCGTTTGCAGAGAAAGAAATGGTAGAGTCGTAAGTCTTCTCAGTTTTCACTCCCGTACCCTTGGAAGATATCGTGGTATAATAGTTATCTCCAGCAGCTGTTCCGTTAATAGCCGCTATTTGAACAGGATAGTAGAACGTGCCTTCATACGTTTTTGCAAAAGTCTGATAAGTTTCTTCGTTTGCCAACGTCTTTTCATTAGAAAGAAGATACGCAGTATCGTTAATGGTTAATTTATAACCATTACCAGATTTTTCCATATTCGTCGTACAGGTGTTTCCGCCGATAATTGTAGCCGTCATTTGGAACGTTTCTTCTTCTGCATTATAGGCTACCACATAACTACCATTTTTATCAAGATCCACAAGGATAGAACTGTCCGAATTGATTACCGCGGAAGAACCGTCCGTGCTTTCGTAATAACCACGCATTTTTGCATACACAGTTGCGGGAACTTCAACAGCTTCGCCGTATACGTACGTATCGTTTCCAACCGTTATATTGCAGGTCTTATTATTGTTATCGTATTCACCAAAATACGTTGTATCGCCAAGCGTCACGGTTGCGACTCCGTCCTTGTAGAACTTATACGTACCAACGGTTTCCGTATCGCTCATACCATAATCCGCATTATAAACAGCAACGTTTTTCGACTTAAAAATAATCGAACCGAAATCCGTAGTGGTATAATATCCTTTCAAGTTGTCATAAACACTTGCTTCGGACTCGCTTGCTTGATAACTCAATTTTATATTCGCGTGAGTTTTTCCATTCGCATAAACAATCGTTTCGGATACATTTTCTCCCTCCACGGTTAAAGTTGCGCCACTAAAATCATATAAACTTGTATCAATTTCGTCATTTTCTTCAAGCGCTTGTTTAACTTTATCCGTCGTTAAGGTTTCACCCAAAGCAAGAGAAACGTTTGCCGTTACGGTTTTTTTAGTCTCACCATAAGCATACTCTACGTCCACGCTTACAGTTTCCGTCAAATCTTTTATGTAATTGTCATAAAGCGCGGTTTTTATCATAGCGTCCGTAGTATCTTTTGCATATTCAACCTGCGCTGTATACGCCATCGAATACGGGGCACCCGTCGCTTTTACATCGTAAATAACTTCGCCCAAATTATCAATCGTCTTCAAATAAGGTACTGCTACGAATTCTCTATCTTTGTTTGCGGGTTTTAAGTTGACCATTGACACGTTATAATAATAACTTCCGTCTTTGTCTTCCTTGAGTTCTTTCGTTTCAACGTATGCCACTCTAATTTTGTCCGTTTCACTTTCAGAAATGGTGTATACGTCTTTTTCATCCGTACCAAATACGCTTTCGGTAGTAACAGCGCCATACTGAGCGATATAATCATTCGGTAAAACAAGAATACCGAATACGATATTTTGTTCGGGCGTCAACCCCTCGTACACCGCTTCTTCCATTCTTGCGGTAAATCTAATACCGTTCTTCTCATAAGCAGTTGCTTTTTGAGACCCGCTCCCATCTTCTTCAAGTCCTATTCTAATGGACGCACCATCATCAACGGTAAAAGCAATCGGCGTTAAAACGTTATCTGCACTTGCGCTTGCCGGCACATAATTCAACGATGCGGCTGTTGTCCCCATTGTTATTGCCGTAAGCGATAAAACAGAAATTAAAGCTGATTTTGTCTTTTTCTTCATTGTTTTAATTCTCCTTAACTTTTTACATTCATTAATTTTTATCCAAAAATATCTTCAAAATACTGTCCTGTTCCATTCTCTTCCGACTGAGCACCTGTCATAAACGACAGTGGTGTAGATGCTGTTATAACATCTTGCTCATAAACTACCACAATCCGTATGCTAGGTGTCAAGTATTCCTGCTTCATATTAACCCTCCTTTTATTTCTTATTTTTTTTATTTTCCTGTCCAATATTCCCACTGCGCTTTTACTGTTGTATTGCCAAGAGTCTTATATTCATTTACAGTATAAGGCGTGCCATCTTCATATACCCAACCTACAATAACGTATCCATTGTTTTGATAAGTTGGCATAGTAGGAATTTCACCGTATTTTACTTTAATTTCCGTAGGCAATGTTTCCGAAACAACTTCTTTTTGACTTTCTGGTGCATTATAAACCAAATATATACTATATTCGTTAGGGGTTGCAACCGCATTTACCGTCAAGTTTTCATTTACAACGCTAAAATCCGTTTTATCCCAAACAACCGTATATCCGTCAATAGGATTAGGTTCGGGGATATCCGCTTCTAAAATACCTTTTCCTTTTTCTACACTTTTTACAATATTCTCATATCCCGTTTGTACAAACGTTACCGTACAATACTCTGTTTGCGATGTTTGCTGTGAAGAATCTCCGCTTCCGCTATTATCAGGTTGTTGAGTACAAGCCGTTGTAAAAACAAAAGATAAACATAACGATAAAAGTAGCAATCTTAATAATTTTTTCATTTTTTATCCTCCTAAATCTTATACTTGCTTACGATATATAACCTTACCGGCTCGCACCGTCATGTAAATATCAAAATTGGGATCAATCACAGTAAAATCGGCATCTTTTCCAAGAGCAATACTACCTTTCGTTTTATTAATCCCGAGATTTTTGGCTGGATTTATTGTTACAAAATCAACTGCCGTTTGTAAATCTACCCCAACTTTTTCCACCATACAAGATAGCATTTTATCAATTCCAATAATCATACTTTTTTCTCACCGTCACATAGCATTATTTACATACAAATTATTTCGGTTTAAAATTCCCCTATCGATAAACTCACACTCTACGCATTAATTATATCATAAGTCAAGCAAAAAAATCTTGTCGCTATATATTAAATATTTGTAATATTATACTTTTTTCCAAAAGAATAATGATTTTTCCTTGACAAATTATACCAAAACGACTATTTTATCTTGACAAAAAAAATAAAATGTATTATTCTATTATTACTATGAAAAAAACTCCTATATTTCCTCATTTTGAACAACCCAATAAAATAATTAAAGCAACACTGAAAAAAAGCAGTCCTTTCCCCACCGCCAAAGCTGCTTTTAATTGGCTGAACGTAGACTTCCCTTATCAACATACCCATACGCATTGGGAAATCTTGATTGTCAACAACGGGCAATTACTGCATACTATCAATAATCATCAAGAAATAATCTCTAAAGGATACGCCTGCTTAATTCGCCCAACGGATTCCCATCGGCTTGACCTTATAAAAAGCGAAAAATCTATCGAGACTATCAATTTTACGTTTTCAAACGAAGTTGCCGACAGTTTACTGAATTTTTATAAGGACTATCCAATTGATTTGCACAGTGACGAACCTTTGCATTTTTCACTTGAAAGTTCTTTGCTGGATTCTATTACAAAGCAATCCCTCATAGCTCAATCGACACATAAAACCGTCTACGAGCAATTTTCCATTTTAATGGTTCATCAATTATTTACCATTTTTCTATCGCAAAAATTGCATACGCATACTGCTTACCCAGATTGGTTAAACACATTCTTAACCCATCTTCACGACCCAAATTCTTTTGAAGAGACTGTAAATCAATTAGCCTCTCATACACCTTATTCCTACACGCATTTGGCTAGGGTTTTTAAGCAATATTTAGGCAAAACGCTTGTTGAATATTTAAATGAAGTGAAAATTGTATACGCAAAACGAATGCTTCGCGCCACCACAAAATCTATTCTTGAAATTTCGTTAGATATAGGCTATAATAGCGTAAGCTCTTTTAATCATCATTTCAAAGATATTACTTCGCTCACCCCTTCTCAGTACCGTAAAAAATATTCTACCCCTCCCCCGAAAAACAAGTAATTAAATAAAAATGCCACCCTCTTGCGAGAATGGCACCGCAGAATATACCTTTTCTCGTAAGTTCGCTACAACTCGTCCACAATTTTCCACATAGGAATTTGTAAACACGATAAGAGATATAATCCTACCTTAATTATATCCTTGTGTGGTTCTTATAAAATTGTGGTTCGTTTTCTTTTTCAAGAAACGAGTTGTAGCTTAATTATTATACTGCTTTTTCAAAATCTTGTCAATAGCTTTTGATGAAATTTTCACTTGTAAAATAAAACCACTAGATTTTACTTCTTGCTATTTATAGGAATAATAATATTTTGTTGAGATTTTCCATAGTTCCCAAATAAGGGACGCAGAAGACTGCGCCCTCCTTCATGCTTAAAATCTTATATACGCTTGTTGCGTGTATCGTTCCTACATCTTCTCCAATTTCTCCTATCCCGTGATATAACGACATGTCAATTATAGTATCGTGCGAAAGAAGTGATACAAATGAACCGCTTGAAATTATTGCGGAAACTTTGGGATTTTCTTCCGCCACACACTTTATGACCTCTTTTAAGCAAATGATGAATATGACTCCAACACAATATCGAAAAGAAAAATCAAAAAAAGTATAATTTCAAAATAAAAAATCGAGCGTCAATTTCGCTCGATTTTTTATTTTTATCATTATTCCGTACAAATAATATCCAATTTTATTGTTTCAACAACCGTTTCATTCTCCTTATATCATTGACAATTATCTTTTCTGTTTTTATCCGCGATTACTTAATGCACACATTCACAATCAGCAAGTTACACGCAACAAAAACTTCCTTTCCTTTTAGAACAGTCTGCGTTAGACGCCCCTTCTTTCTCTTATTCAACTCTTCTTGAAGTCTTTGGGTAAAGATGTCGAATTTTCCCGTTATGTACCCAGCAAAAAACACTTGTCTTATTAAAAACGCGTTGATCGCGTTGACGATTACGCTCGCAATTGCCGAATAAAAATGATTTTATTAAGTGAGGGCATATGCATATTCGCTATTTTCAAAAAGGATTTAATTATTCGCAAGACGGTCTTGGCAACCATTTGGTTATCCATTTGCAAGGATGCAATTTGCATTCAAACAATACTTCTACCGTTATCTTTGCACTTTCAAGGAGGAAAAATTTTTCTGGACTCATTTTTTGATACTGTAAGACAAACTAATCTTCGTTAAAGTAATAATCAAAATCGGAAAGTTTACATAAAACGTGGGTTGACAACTTGCCTTTTTTAGAGTTATCCAAAAGTAAAACTTTTTCTTTAACTCGTTCCATAATAATTTTACGCAATTTGTTTTCGTGTTCGTTAATGTCAGTGACGTCACCCTCGTTCGATAGAGCAGAAGAAGATATAAAACAAATATCTGCAGTCAATTTCTGAAGGGTTTCTTCAGCATAAGCACCTATAAGCACAGGAGAACCGTTTTCAGAATATCCGCCTGTGGTATATACTTTCAGTCCGTATTCGGTTGCGGTAGAAGCGGTAAGCAAACTGTTGGTTATAACCGTTACATTTTTTCTTTCCACTATATGGTTAAGAAGATAAAACGCTGTGGTCGAGCCATCTAAAATAATCGTCATACCGTCTTTAATCAGCGACGATGCTTTTCGGGCAATAGCGTGCTTTTGGCTACGATTCTTATCTTTACGCATAAAAAGCGGTGGGACGATTTCGTCTCCATCAACAAGGGAAACACCTCCATAACTGCGTTTTACTATGCCAGCATTTTCCAAACGAGTTAAGTCACGCCGAATGGAAGACGGGCTAGTGTAAGTTACATTTGATAAATATTTAACGCTTGCAAATTGGACAACCTTTAAGGTGTTTATAATAAATTCTTCTCGCTCGTTCAGTTTCATTTTTTCACCAAAATGCTCATTGTCGGTCAAAAATGTGGCAAAGTATCTAAAATGCCGCCATTTTTGAAAAGCTTTTGAGCAATTAAACAAAAATTAAGAGTTTATGATATTATTATAACAATAAAAAAAATTATTGTCAACAATTTTTGTTTATAGGTGTTTTATGTTAGAAAAATTAAAAAAAGAAGTTTACGAAGCCAACTTAAACCTTGTCAAATACAACCTTATAGATTTAACTTGGGGAAACGTTTCAGGTATTGACCGCAATTCCGGTTTGGTAGTTATTAAACCATCTGGGGTAGATTATGCCAAATTAAAGGTGCAAGACTTAGTCGTCGTGGATTTATATACTGGAAAAATTGTAGAAGGAAATCTTAACCCATCATCCGATTTACCTACGCATTTAGAACTCTACAAATCCTTTCCCGATATTGGTGGAGTAACGCACACGCACTCTAAATACGCAACTTCATTTGCACAGGCCAAAAAAATGATACCCGCTTTTGGCACGACACACGCTGACCATTTTTACGGTGAAATTCCTTGCACGCGTCCGCTTACTATCGAAGAAATCAATACGGATTACGAACGCAACACGGGATTAGTTATTAAAGAAACGTTTTCTTCAATCGATTACAACGCCATTCCGTCCGTGCTCGTTGCCTCTCATGGTGTATTTTCTTGGGGTAAAAATGCTTTAAAATCGGTTGAAAATGCCCTTGTTGCCGAACGCTGTGCAGAAATGGCGTATTTAACTATGGCGCTTGGAAATATTGAAACCGTATCTCAATCGCTTTTAGATAAACATTATTTTCGCAAGCATGGTAAAAACGCTTATTACGGACAAAAAGAAAGTTCTTATAATGATAAAGTTGCGTCAATCACAGAAAACGTCAAAGTTTGTGATTGCGGTAGAGTCCACACTGTAACCCTTAAAAAATTTCTCATGGAAAAAAATGCACTTTCCCGTATAGGCGAAGTTGTTAACTTTCTTGGCGACTATAAAAATGTTGTTATGGTATGTGACGAAAACACTTACCGCGTTGCAGGTTGTACGGTGGAAAATTTTGTTAAATTAAAACAAAAAATAGTTTTAGACCCTAACGGCTTACACGCCGATGAAAATAGCGTTTATTTGGTTGAAGAATTATTAGATTCGTCTTGTGATCTTTTACTTGCCGTAGGTTCAGGAACAATACACGATATAACTAGATACGTTGCTTACGAAAAGGGTTTGCAGTTTGTGTCCGTTCCCACAGCGCCAAGCGTAGACGGTTACGTTTCAAGCGTATGCGCTATGACTTGGAAAGGCGTAAAGCGCACGTTGACAGCCATCTCTCCGCTTGCTCTTGTTGCCGATAGCGACGTTATAACAGGCGCTCCGCTTAAAATGATTAGTTCGGGCATAGGGGATATGCTTGGTAAATACACCGCGCTTTTCGACTGGAAAATTTCATCTATACTGACTGGTGAATATTATTGTGATTACGTTGCATCACTAATGCAGTCTGCATTAGAACAAGTTGTTTCAAATATAGAAAAAATCAAAACACGTGACATTCACGCTATTGAAAGTTTAACTTACGGTTTGGTGTTATCAGGGCTTGTTATGCAAATGACAGGAAACTCTCGCCCTGCATCTGGGGCGGAACACCATATTTCACATCTAATTGAAATGGGTATAGTTTCTAAAAATAATACGGCTTTACACGGCGAAAAGGTCGGTGTTGCAACGGTTTTGGTTTTGAAAAAATACCATCAAGCAACTAAACACCACTTAACAGAGTCGGACATTATCGATTATGATTACAATTATAATGGTTTTATCAAAGAAAAGTTCTCGTCTTTATCAGATGAAATTATCAAGGAAAATAACCCCGATCCATTAAAAAAGGTATCTGTATCCGCTTTACTTGAAAAATGGGAGGATATTTGTGCTTATGCAAAGGTATTTTTGCCGTCTGAAAATTTTGTTAAAGATATTTTAGACGATTTGGATGCGTAAAGCACGCTTTCGGATATTGGTTTGAGCGATGATTTGGTTTACGAATTATATACTCTTTCACCATTCGTAAGAAACCGATTAACTTTTATGCGTTTGTTAAAGCTTACCTCTAT
>JAGCIP010000105.1 GCA_017648525.1 Clostridia bacterium | reverse complement strand
GCGTTGGTTAAGAATTCACCCATAAGTTTCTTTTCGCCGGTAGCGGGGTCACGGGTAAATGCAACACCAGTACTACAATCGTCGCCCATGTTACCGAAAGCCATTGCTTGAACGTTAACAGCAGTACCCCAACTATAAGGAATATCGTTGTCACGACGGTATACGTTTGCACGGGGGTTGTCCCATGAACGGAATACTGCCTTTACAGCGCCGATAAGTTGTTCCTTGGGGTCAGACGGGAAGTCTTTGCCGATTTTTGCCTTGTATTCTGCCTTGAATTGATTTGCAAGTTCTTTTAAATCGTCAGCAGTAAGTTCAACGTCAAGTTTAACGCCCTTTTCTTCTTTCATTTTGTCGATAAGTTGTTCAAAATACTTCTTACCAACTTCCATAACTACGTCTGAATACATTTGAATAAATCTTCTGTAACAGTCGTAAGCCCATCTAGCGTTACCGCTCTTTTCTGCGATAGTTTCTACTACTTGTTCGTTTAAGCCAAGGTTCAAGATGGTGTCCATCATACCAGGCATTGACGCTCTTGCGCCAGAACGAACTGATACGAGCAACGGATTTTCTAAATCACCGAATTTCTTGCCGGTAATTGCTTCCATCTTAACGATATTTTCCATAATTTCTGCCATTATAGAATCGTTAATTTGTTTGCCGTCTTCGTAGTATTTCGTGCAGGCTTCGGTAGAAATGGTAAAGCCTTGGGGTACGGGTAAACCGATTTTGGTCATTTCCGCAAGGTTTGCACCCTTTCCGCCAAGAAGTTCACGCATTGATGCGTCGCCTTCACTAAATAAGTAAACGTACTTCATATATTGTATATCCTCCAAAAAGTTTTCACATTTTAGTCCTGTGACCTATCTATTTTACTATAAATGGAATTTTTTTTCAACCATTATAGAGTGATTTTTTATTTTAACCGCAAATTTTAATGAGCTCTGTTAAAGAATTTAGTTTTTCTTCGGCTTTATTTTGCAAATAATACTCTAAAAGCTTTAACGCATTGTCTACCCCGTTAGCACTATCTACAAGTTCGCCAGCGCTGGCTTTTTGCAATGCGTCGTAAGTTGAATAGTTGATTTCCCTGCCCACTCCGTCAAAACAATTTTGGCAAAAAAACGCCCCCCTGCGATAGTCAAAGAAAACTTTTCCCACGATAGGCTTTTTGCAAACGCAACGCCCGCTCTCGTCGAGTGCGTAGCCTGCTAAATTTAATGCGGTTACCAAAAAGGATATTAGCGCACTTTTTGGATTATATTCGCCGTAGGCAATTTTTTCAAGCGTTTTAACCGTCAACAAAAAAGTTTCGGTTGAAACTATGCTTTCTTTATAGAATTTTTTTATAAATTCAAGCACCGTGCCTGCGCAAAAATATTTGATTATATCTTCACGCACGGGGTAAAAACTGTCTATTAAACTAGCGCCGATTACCGTTCTCATATTGCCTTTATTAGAGAATATAAATTCGGCAAAACAAAAAGGCTCTGACGCAAATTTGAGTTTAGCGCCCGCCTTTTTTACACCTTTTATTTTAGCGGAAATAACACCCTTTTCTAGAGTGAACACGTTAAGTATTTTGTCGTTTTCGGAAAACGATATTCCACCCAAAACGATTCCGCTTAATTTTTCTTCCATTTTTTATTTTTCTCCGTTTATCCGTTTGTATAAAAGATAATAGGAAATATCACCGGTTTTTTCAAACATCTCCCACGCCGAAACGGCGGGAGACTTGGCTTTTTTATCTTCTTTACTCATACGCCCCCCCTTTTAGGGTAGTATGTGATTATTTGTTAAAAATATACCTTTATTAAAATGATAGTGCAACGCAGAGATGCGCCGTTTAACAACAATTGTTAAGAAGAATTAGAAACAAGCAGGTCAAGGCTCGTGAAGAGTTTTGGCTGAAATTGACCGTCTGGTCATTGAAGTCAAAACTTTGAGCAGAAACGCAGAGATGCGCCGTTTATAATTCTTCGTAGCCGTATTGTTTTAAAAGTTGCGTGCTGTTGCGCCACTCTTCTTTAACCTTTACGTAAGTGGTTAAAAAGACTTTCTTGCCTAAGAATTTTTCCATATCGGTGCGGGCGAAAGATGAAACTTCTTTGATTGCCTTTCCGCCTTTGCCGATTAAAATTGCTTTGTGGTTGGGCTTTTCGCAAATTACGTCTAAATTTACTTCGTACATATTTCCGCCGTCCATAAGAGCAAATTTATTTATGATTACCGCAATGCCGTGCGGAATTTCCTTTTCAAACTTTAAAAGTATTTTTTCACGCATTATTTCGGCTAACATAAACTTTTCAGAACGGTCTGAAACTATATCTTGTTCAAAAAGTTTTTCACCGTCTGGCAACTTGTCCAAAACAACTTTAATTAATTCTTTAATATTCCTATTTTTTCTAGCCGAAACAGGCACTACTTCCACGTTTTCTTCGGCTAATTCTTTAAGTTCTGCTATAAGCAAACTTTCGGGCATTATGTCGATTTTAGTAAGCACCAAAACAACAGGGATTTTTAACGCCGTGTATTTTTTAAGCAAGGCTCTATCGGTGTCGCTTATACCTTCGTGTGCGTCCATTAAAAACATAATGGCGTCAACGTCCACACAAGAATCCGCCGTGGTCTTTTGCATAACCGAGTTGAGAAGATTGTCCGCCCTATAAATACCGGGCGTATCTATAAATGCTATTTGATAATCCTTGGTCGTAAGAACGCCCAAAATTCTATCACGAGTAGTTTGGGGTTTGGGAGAAACGATTGCAACCTTTTCGCCAACCAACACGTTAACGAGCGTGCTTTTCCCCGCATTTGCTCTGCCTACGACGGCAACGAATCCGCTTTTCATTCGTCTTTTACCCCTTTATATGCAAAAAGTATTTCCTTTTCCATTTTGCGCATTTCTTTTTTATCTTCTTCGTTTTCGTGGTCGTAACCAAACAAGTGCAACAACCCGTGAATAATCAAGTATTCACGCTCGTCGTTTTCGCTGTGTCCGTATTCTTGTGCTTGCGCAAGCACTTTATCTTCGCAAAGAACTATCGAACCCATAAAAATATACTTGCCTTCAAGTTCTGTCGGGCAGTCGTCTGGGTAAAGAATTTTTCTCTTAATTCCGTCCAAACTCGGATAGGAAAGAACGTCCGTTAACTTATCCACGCCACGAGTGTTGCGGTTTAACGCCGTCATACTGTCCGCATCTTTAAAAACTAATTCAACTTTAAAGTACGAAACTTGTTCTAACGCCTTGTAAACGGCTTTTGCAAGTTTTCTTAATTTTAATTTTTTGTCAAAACACTCTATTTTTAATTTGCCCATAATCTTTTCCTTAGTTATTATAAATCAATTCCGTCTAAATTTACCTTTGGATACTCTATTCTATTGTGATAAATACCCGTAAGGTTGTTTACTACCGTGTGAATTATAATGTTTAATTCTTTCAAGGTAATCTCGCAATCTTCAAATTGACCGAGTTCCATTCTTTCGTTAACAATTTTTCTAACGACCTGCTTAACGTTTTCACGTGAGCGGTCTTGTAACGACCTTGCCGCCGCCTCACACCCGTCGGCAATCATTATAATCGCAGCAATCTTGGTGCGGGGTTTAGGTCCAGCGTAACAATACTGCGCAATATCAACTTCACCGTCGGTAAATTTTTGTGCTTTGCCGTAAAAATACAATATCGGCAAAGTACCGTGGTGCTCTCTACACGCATCCGCTATTTCCTTGGGCAAGCGGTTTTTCATAATAAGATTATAACCGTCTTGGGTGTGCGATTTAATAATGTTTGCGGAAAGTTCAGGGGTTAAATCGTCGTGCGGGTTAACACCGTCAGCTTGATTTTCCTTAAAGAATTCCGGACGACGAAGTTTGCCAACGTCGTGATAATAGGCACAAGTTCTTGCAAGTAAAGCGTCTTCATTTATGGCGATTGCGCAGGCTTCTGCTATGTTTGAAACAACGATTGCGTGGTTAAACGTTCCCGGGGCTTCACTAATCATTTTTCTGATAAGTTTTGCTTTATGGTCGGTAAGTTCTGCGAGTTTGAATTTTGAAACTTTAGTGAAAACCGTTTCAAACACGGGCAATAAAATTATGAACGCACAAACGGTGAACGGGCCGGAACAAGCGCTACTTATTATGTCTATTACCGCCGTGTCTTTGGGTGCGTTTATAAGCATCATACCCACGCAAACGACAGTCGGCACGGATAAAACCAAACTCATTGCCAAAAGTTTAATTCTTGAATATACGTTTTCTAAAACGAACACCGCAACTATACCCGACGCAAAACCCATAAGCATAACGGGATATTCGCCGATAGAGATTTCCACACTACCAAGCGAGTCGAATAAAAAGGTTAAAAGACAGTATATCATATTGATAAACACCGCCTTTTTCTTGTCGGTTAAAAACAATGTTAAAACGCTTGCTAATGCGAGCGGACGAACGTATAAATTAACGTAGTTTCCGCTCAAATGACAAATAACTAACGATATTTCTACTATCAAGAAAATCATTTCTGAGTTGACCGGATTTTTAAGAAAATCTCTGTCTTCAAAGAAGAAGTACCCCGCCATAAGCGCAATAATCAACAATAGCAATATAAAAAAGTGCAAGATGTTAGAAGTTTCGTTAAGCCACTCTTCATATTGCATTTGGTTGGTTACCGAGTTGATGTAAATCACCCCGACGAATAAAAACAGTATAAATAACAAGTTGAGAACGTAAACTAAAACGTTCAACACCACGTCCTTGGTTACCCAAGGCAATATTTTTTGCGATTTTTGTTTTCTCATTTTTATATTCCTTTCCAGGTTAGCGCTTTTCTAACCCGCATAAAGTATTTTTCGGTAACTTACCGAAACTGTGTAAATATATTGTCCGTTTTCAAATCTAACGCTAACCGTTGACCCCAACGGTTCTTCCAAAAATTCAGATTCGGCTATTATTATTGCCTTTTGTTCTTCCCCCGCAGATTGCGAACGGTATTCGCACTTCTTTTCACACACGAGCGAAAGATACGCTATGACGTTGGTTTTTAAGGTTTGCTCTTTAACCACTACTTGCCCGTCAACTAAAAGGTCGCCTTTTTTTACCGCTTGACCCACTTTCACCAGCGCCGTCCCACGGTAAACTTTTATTTTTTCGACCACGCCGTCTTGGTCCGCAGTCAAAGAATAGACGTTTCCGTTAAGCCTTTCCGTTTTGCTAGTAGACGTTGCGGAATTTACGATAAGCCTATTCCCCTTTTTTTGCACACTAACAAAAGACAGATTTTTATTTTCCGCCAAAATCTCGTCTTCAAGCCGTGGCAAATCAATATTTGAAAATCTGCTAAACTCAATAATACCCCGAGAACTTAAATACTCTTTAATCTCTCGTGCATAGACGCTACCGCTACCCGTAAAATTAAACGCAAAGATAAAGTCGCTTGCAAGATAAACTATCGCCGTAAAAACGGCAATGCAGGCGATAACTCCCACCGAACGATAAAGGGCAAGCACGGGATAGCCTTTCCCACTTTCCCCTACTTTTTCTATATTATAGCACATTTCTTTTGCGATTGCAAAAAATTTTGCACATTGGTTAAACTTTACCGAAAGGCACAGTTCTTTATTCCCCCTTTTTTTAAGGTTATAAAGTTCTATTCCACGATTTTTAACAAGGTTTATAAACCCATCAAGGTTTAACCCTTTTATCCTATAATTAACTAATACCCCTAAACTCGTTCTAACGCTTTTATTTTTCCGCAAACCGCCAAATCCCCCGCACAATATTTCTTTACGTATAAATTCTCTCCACGCAAAATAATTCCACCGCCCTTTACGGTCAGCGCTATCTCTTCCGTCGTGTAATACACAATCGCTTTAACGTTTTCTAAATACACCGCACTATCCCCGAAAATTACTGCACGATAACAAGGGTTAACGGGCAATTCTTCTACACAAAAACAATTTTTTATTTCTTCTATAAATCCCATTATATTCTCCTTTTCTCTCATAAATATATGCGAAAAAAGTCGAATTAAGCACAACAAAAACCCCGCTCCTAGTTTTAGGAGCGGGGTTTACGCCTTTTAGTTATTAACCTTTATAATAGTTGATTAAGCAACCTTTTAAGATTATTTGTTTTTCCGCATCAGTAAGAGCGTCCATTTTAAGGGTGATTTCTCTCGTCTTTTTGCCGATTACCTTTGCCTTAAATTCCTTTGCGCCAGAAAGCACGCCGTCTTTGATGTTTTCAACGTATATATAATCGTCCACTTCAAACTTGTTTTCGTCGCAAAGTAACGGGAGCATACCCCAGTTGATAAGGTTACTTCTATAACGTTTAGTTGCATATTCTTTAGCAATATTAGCAACACCGCCTAAAACCCTTTGACAAGACGCCGCTTGTTCTCTTGCAGAGCCGTCGCCCGGCTTGATAGAACACACCACGCTACCGTAAGTGGTATTTTCTTCGTTAAAGCCTAATTCAGCAGGGAATTCTCCGTCACGAACGGCCTTTGCCCTGCCAACGTAAGCGGGGTCTTTTCTCGAAAGAGCAAACTCTGCAAGTTTAAGCGGATTAGAACGATAAGAAGAAGTTTCGCCCGACGGAATAAGTTCGTCGGTAGTAGTTACCGGGTCGTTTAAAACTGAAACCACTTTCAACAACAAGTTATCTTTAAGCGCTTGCATTTTGGGCCAATCCGCAATATTCGGGCCGTAAACCAACTCGCTATCCATATTGCCGTTCTTAACGGCGTTAAATACTCTTGCCTTATAAATTTTATCGTTAAAATTGTATTTTTTGAATTTGTTAGAATATTCCATATCCATTGCAGAAGTGATTGCGCCACCGTTTTTAGCGGTTGCTGCGATACTTCTTGCGTCCATAAGCGCAACGGCTGAAAGTTGACCGTTTGCAGGCTTGCTACCTTCTCTTGATTCAAAGTTACGGGTAGTGTGGCGGAT
>JAGCIP010000104.1 GCA_017648525.1 Clostridia bacterium | reverse complement strand
TTTGTTGAGGGGAATAAAAATGTATCAGGTATAAAACCAAATGGAATTGTTGATGATGTTATAAATAATGGAAATGAATTTAATATTGTTAGCGGCAGCGATGAAAGTCCTTCAATAGAATTAACAGCTAAAGGGATAGTTGAATTAATTATCAATGCTTGCGCTAAAATAAGTAAAGTAAATTATTTTGGAGCAACCATGACAGTTAACGTTTTACGAGGAAGCAAAAATCAACAAGTTATTAATTATAAATTAAACGAACTTGATTGTTATGGGGCGTTAAGGTCAATAAAAGCAAAACAAGTTTTTGATATTGTTGAATTTCTTATAGAAAAAAATTACCTTTATAGGACGCAAGGTTTATATCCTACAGTAAGAGTTAATGCTGAGAAATCTATTGCAAATCTTCAAAATACTGATTTATCAATACTGGAAGAAATAATTGCTCTAAACAATACAAATGTTAAACCTCAAATTCAAACTGTTGAGAATGTTATGACGATTGTGGTTGAAGGTTGGGAAGTTTATATTGATGAAGATGGAGAACTTTTAACAGACATCAAACTTTTGAAACGTTTACAATTGTTACGAAGAAAAATCGGCGATGGAAGAAATATTGCATATTATTTGATAGCTTCAAATAAACTTTTAGTTAGATTGGCAACAAACAAACCGACAACAAGAGAAGAATTCCTCGCAATAAAAGGCATTCGTTATAGATGGTTTGATAAATATGGCCAAGCATTTATGAATGAAATAAAAGAGTATTTAGAATAAAGAAAGGCCAAAAAAGAAAAGAACTCGGCTTGTACGAGTTCTTCTTCATTACGTATCGGTTTCGATTGAAAAATCTCGCTAAATGTTGTATAATAGATACAAGGAGAATTCGTAATGGCAATCAAGGGTTATCATATTCTTTCGTTGGAAGCGAAAGATATATACAAGCAGGAACAAATAAACGGCGTGGAGAAAGGTTATTTAATGCCTTCTAAAAATAGCCACGCTTATTTTGGCTTGTTCAAAAACGTGTTAGATTATTCTCTTGATTTAATTGAACTTGAAAAGTGCTATTATTCTAAATGTAGAAACAGTTTCTCTTTTGAAGATGAATATCAAAACCAATATACTCTTGCGATTATCAACTTAAAATTCACATACACGTATCAAAATAAAAACAATAGTAAAGACCGTAAGGACCGTAAAGGATTAAGAGAACATTTTTATAAAAATGGTTTTAATCTTAACGGCGTGCATTACGTTCGCTATAAGAGAAGTAGCGGAAGTTCCCGTCAAGGTAAATGCTTGTTTATTAACGAAAAACTCTTAAACTATATGTCTAAATGGGGCGAGTGCGGATTAAAGCCTACGGGTGATTTAGCTTCATGGGAAGCATACAAATCGCTATCACTGAGTTCACTAAAAGGCACGATAGATATTCCGCTTAACGGCATATTATTTATTCAAGACTGTAAAAGTGAATTTTTAGAAGAAGTTGTAAGCGTTGAAGAGCAAGACGGGGCTTTGGTGGCAACAACAAAAGAAACGACGATTCAAAACGATATTTGGGATGGGGAAAGTTTACTTGACGAAAGCTTATTTGTGGGCGATTATGCTGAAAAGCATATGCTACTTCTCCGTAACAAGTTTTTCAAGTCTTGTGTTTTCAAGACGAAACTTCAAAAATGGTTTAAGGATAAGAATATAACCCTTGACGATTTGAAAGCAAGGGGATTTATCACGCTTGCAACGGATATTAGCCAAATCGTAATGGTAACGACGCCGAACAGTATGAAATTTCTTAAATTTATGGGAAATAAACTTACTGAAAGCAACGTTCGTAAATGGGTAGAAAAGGTAGATAGCACCTTTGGCGTGGTAAAATATGATAAGCGCACGAAATTCTTCGGCGGTAAAATGGTACAAACGAGTTATCAGTTTATCAACACTTTGGGTTTTAACGAACAACAAGTAGAAGAATTATTAAAGCCGAGCAAAGAATATTCAACAACGATAAGAAACGATTACGATTTTATGCGTTATCATTTTAGTGATGCTTATAAAAGAGAGCAAGACGACGAAGTAGAAGAAATTTCAGATGGTCTTGCCGAGCGTAGTGACGTAATCTTTAAATTGATGAGTATTAACTATGGTTTTAAGGATACCAAGTTGTATTATAATTTTAGAAATGACGTGGTTAAATCTCAGAAAGATAGACTTAAGAAAGGGCATATTCTTTTACGTGGAACAAACGCTACGCTTTTTGGTAATGGTCCTGAAATGCTAATGGCGTTGTCGGGAGAGTTTGATTTACATAGCAAACATAATGCGACGACGATTTTAGCGAAAGGCGAAATTGCTTGCCGCAAATTTGTAGATGGCGAAAAGTTGGTTTGCGCACGTTCTCCGCATATTACGATGGGTAATTTGTACTGCGCTACGAATAACTTATCAAACGGTATTTGGGATTATTTCGATTTGGGCGAAAATATCGTTTGTGTAAATGCAGTTGGAGAGAATATTCAACAACGCTTAAATGGTTGCGATTACGACTCTGACGCGATGCTTATAACGAACGATAGTTTAGTCGTAGAAACGGCGTTTAAACAAAAAGATTTGTTCAAAGTTCCCGTGTGCAGTATTGAGTCTGATGGAAAGAAAAATCTAACCCTTTCGGAATTAGACTATAATACGAGCGAAAACAAGATAGGGCATATTGTAAACTTATCACAAAAGCTGAACAGTATCTTGTGGGACAAGTTAAATTGTGGCTCGGATTATGAAGGCATACAGGGTATTTACGAAGACGTCTGTAAGCTTGCAGTGCTTTCGGGTATTGAAATAGATAAGGCAAAGCGCGCCCATGATAAGGTTGGTGTTTCAAAGGAAATAGATAAGATTTCAAAGAAACATAACGTTATTGCTCCTGAGTTTTTTAAAGAAATTGATTTCGATTATGGCGTAAAAGAAAGAAAATACACCTTTTATAATGCACCTATGGAATGCGTTTATAAAAATGTTAAAGATATTGATTATCGTAAAGGTAAAGAGAAAGAGATAGAATATATTCCTATTTCTAATATGTTAAAAGTTCCTGAATCTAAGTCTACGTCTACCGTTTATGAGCATAGAGATAAAGTGATTGCTATTTGTGAAGAGTGTAAAAAAGAATTAGACCTATTATATAGCGAAATTAGGCGCGCGGATGACGATGAAAAAGATTTGTTATACATTAAGATAAAGCAAAAGAAAGAAGAGCGTAATGAAAAAGTAAAAGAATTGCTTTCTGAAGAATACGTTCTATACTTAGTGTTAAAAGAGTATGAAAAAACGATGGGCGAGAATTGGCATCTTTATGCGCCACTCCTAGAAAGCGAACTTTTTAAGGATATGTTAAAGTGTAGTAGAGAAAAAATGCAAAAGGTAGTCGAAAAGGACAATGGTGAATACGAACTATACGGCTTAAAATTTACAAAAAATTAGTAAAAATCCATAAGAAAATAAAAAATTAAAAATTTACCCCTTATACATAGTATAAGGGGTATTTTCTTTTGAGTAGTTTTTGTTATGCTCTCCCAAATTAGGAAGCGCATTTTTATTTAAATGACAATATCCTCAATAAAACAATAACAATGTAACATTTTCTCAAAAAAAATGTAATGATACATAAATAATGTGAGATTGGTTGTTACAATAAAAATGCTTTCCCAACCAGGAAAGCACAAAATACATTCTTTAATTTATTAAAAAAAGAATAGCACAAAAAATAATATTTGTCAACAAAAAGGAGGACTTTTATGAACAAACAAGATTTAAGTAAAGTTTCAGTTGAAGAAGTAGGCTTTTCTATGGAAACGCTAGTAGCGCTTAAGAAAAATAAATTGTTAACCATGGGTGCGCTTACCTTTATGGCGCCAGAAGACCTTTTATATGGTTATAACCTTAAAAAAGAAAGCGTAACTGAAAAAGAGAAAAAGCTTAACGAGTATGGTAGTAGACTTAGAACAGAGGCTGAAAACACTATGGACAATTTTTATGAAGATTGTATGTTTGGAATTGAAGGACCACTTTGGAGAGAGCCAAAACACAAGGCTCCGTCTAATATCACGCACGAAGATATCGTAAACTTATACAAAGCTCGTTACTTCAACGAAAAGAACATCAAGAAGTATGCAACACCTGACGAAAAGAAGATTAGGCAAGTTGTATCTAACATTAAAGAAGAATATCTTGACCTTGTGTATAACGTTATAATATCCAACGACATTCAATTTTCTATCGACAGAACGCAACACTGTGTTTGCGCAGAACCAGACGCTAATGGAG
>JAGCIP010000103.1 GCA_017648525.1 Clostridia bacterium | reverse complement strand
GTCCAACAACTTTTGACGGTTTAATAGGTCAAGACCATATAGTTAGAACGCTTGTTAATCAAATTAAGAGCGACAAACTCGGGCATGCATATCTCTTTACAGGGACAAGGGGCACGGGTAAAACTTCCGCTGCCAAAATATTCGCAAAAGCAATCAACTGTCTTTCTCCTGTAAACGGTTCTCCGTGTGGTAAATGTCAAGCGTGTGTTGCTTTAAGTGACGCATCAAATATTGACGTAATTGAGATTGACGCAGC
The DNA here is from genome assembly GCA_017648525.1 of Clostridia bacterium. Lineage (GTDB taxonomy): Bacteria > Bacillota > Clostridia > Christensenellales > Borkfalkiaceae > UBA1259. The sequence goes on along the minus strand of JAGCIP010000103.1, from coordinate 2,802 downwards.
ATCTAATAATGGCGTAAACGAAATTAGAGACTTGCGCGAAAAGGTGCAGTATCCACCCGTATCTTGCAAGTATAAAGTCTATATTGTAGACGAAGTTCATATGTTAACTGGTGCGGCTTTCAACGCTTTGTTAAAAACGCTTGAAGAACCGCCTAAACACGCCGTGTTTATTTTAGCGACTACGGAAGTGCATAAGATACCAGCAACTATTCTTTCTCGTTGTATGCGGTTTGATTTTAGATTGATTTCAACCGAGCAAATTGCTAGTCTTATTTCTAACATATATGACGAGCAAGGAAAAAAATATGAAAAGGAAGCGATTATTGCCCTTGCAAAAGCAGGCGAAGGTAGTATTCGTGATGCGCTTTCTATTGCAGATATTGCATTATCTTATAGTGATAAAACCTTAACTTATGACGACGTTATGGACGTTTTAGGGGCATCTAATAGGGAAATGCTATCTGCGTTTATAAGCGGAGTGCTTTCTTGTGATACAGCAACAACTCTTAAAACTATTGAAAATCTTGCATCTCTTGGAAAGAGTATGGGTGTATTATCAAAAGACGTTATTGCTACAGTTAGAGATTTACTTGTCGTTAAAACTTGCGATAATGCAAACGACATATTAGGTTTGCCAATGGCAAGGTTTAATGAGTATAAAGCAATCGCAAATAATGTTAGCGAAGAAAGATTGTTGCGTGTTTTAGAGATATTTTCTGATGCGGAAAATTCGCTTAAATATAGTGTGCATCCTCGTGTTACCTTTGAAACTGCTACCATTAAAGCGACTAGACCTGAAATTGACTACAATATCGATGCTTTAATGTCGAGAATAAAGGACCTTGAAGAAAAAGTTAAAAGTGGCGTAACTGTCGTAAAAGAAGAAGTTAGTGCGCCCGTTGAAATTAAGAAAGAACCCGATATTAAAAAATCTGCAATATATTCAGTTCCCTTAACTGAAATTAAAGGCAGGCTACTTGTAAATATTCGTAATCTTGGGAGTGAATTGCTTTGGAACGTTTTGCAAAACGTTGAGATGAACGTTAACGGTAACGTTTTAAGTTTGATTACTTCTAACGGCGGAGACAAGGATTTGCTTGAAAATTCGTCTAACCGTGAAAAGATTATGATAGCATTAGATGAGTATTTACCGTTTGAATTGCAGGTTAATATTTCAGAAAAAGAGAAGAATTTAAGTGAAGTAGACAAAGCGACCGAAAGAATTAAGAGTATTTTCGGTGACGTTGTTATAATTAATGATTAAGGAGATAATAATATGGCTTACAGAGGTGGTTTTGGCGGATTTGGCGGTGGAAATCAAATGCAAAATTTGATGAAACAAGCACAAAAAATGCAAGAAGAAATGCAAAGAGCGCAAGCAGAATTAGAAGAGATGGAAATTGAAGGTTCTGCTAGCGGTGGTTTAGTTAAGGTTACTATGAACGCTAAAAAGGTTGTTAGTGGCATTACTATTGCACCTGATGCCGTTGATATGGATGATTTAACTATGCTTGAAGATTTAATCGTTGCCGCACTTAACGACGGTTATAGTAAGGCTGAAAAGGCGTCTAACGATAAAATGGGTGCGTTTGGCGGTTTAGGTTTATAATATGAAAGTTTATATTGAGCCGATAGGTAGGCTTATAAACGAATTTTCAAAGTTGCCGGGCGTAGGTGCTAAAACTGCACAGCGTTTTGCGTATAAAGTCGTTAATATGAGCGAAAGTGAGGCAACCGCCTTTGCTGACGCTATAATAAACGTCAAGAAAAACGTTCATTACTGCAAAATTTGTGGCAATTTTTCCGAAGGCGAAATTTGTGATATATGTAGGTTGCGTTCTAGTGATACTATTTGCGTAGTTAAAGAACCAAAAGACGTTATTGCTATTGAAAAACTCAACGAATATAACGGTGTTTATCACGTTTTACACGGCACTATTTCACCGTTAGACGGTATTGGCCCTAATGATATAAACGTTAAAGAATTATTGCACAGGATTGCGCAAGGTGGTGTTAACGAAGTTATTATGGCCACTAATCCAGACGTAGATGGTGAGGCAACCGCTATGTATATTTCTAATTTATTAAAACCGTTAGGCATTAAAGTTACACGGCTTGCACACGGTATTCCTATTGGCACGGATTTAGAATATGCGGACGAAGTTAGTCTTGCTAGGGCTTTTATTGATAGAAAAACTATTTAGCGAGTCATTATGAAAATTTCTGTTTTAGGTTGCGGGCGCTGGGGCTCGTTTATCGGTTGGTATCTTGTTAATAACGGACACGATGTGGTGCAATGGGGAACTGAAGGGCACCACTCGTTTGAAGTGCTTAAAAATACCGGTAAAAACGAGTACGTCGAACTTGATAAAAGAATTGTTTTAACTTCCGATTTGCACTATGCGGTTTCTCAAAGTGATGTTATTATAATATCTATTAGCGCACAGTCGTTACGTTCTTTTACAAAGAGAATAGTTGATTGTGGCATTAAAGATAAAAAATTCATTTTGTGTATGAAAGGCGTTGAAGTTGAAACTGGTAAGCGACTTACCGAAGTGGTTGGCGAGTGCGGTATCGATATAAACAACGTTGCCGTTTGGGTTGGCCCTGGACATATTCAAGCGTTCGTAAAAGGCTATCCTAACTGTATGGTTATTGATTCTATCAATAAAGATTTAGTTAAGTATTTAGCGGATAATTTGCGTGGAGAACTTATACGTTTTTATTATGGAGACGACGTAATAGGGAGTGAAATAGGCGCCGCAGCAAAAAACGTTATGGGCATTGCAGCGGGCATGCTTG
>JAGCIP010000102.1 GCA_017648525.1 Clostridia bacterium | reverse complement strand
TAGGCATGCGTGACAAAATGTCAAAAACTTGTTCTTCAAGTTCTTTTGCTTTGGCGTCGCACTCGCTAATCTTATCGCCAAGCACTCTCATTTCCGCAAAGATAGCGTCCACGGGTTGACCTGCTTTTTTAAGAGCGGGAATTTGAGAAGAAACTTTGTTTCTTTCCGCTTTATACTGTTCAACTTCACTAATGATTGCCCTGCGTTGTTTGTCCAAATCAAGCACGGTGTCAAAATCAGCGTCAAAGCCTTTTCTAGATAAAAGTTCTTTTACTTTTTCTTTGTCTTCTTGAATTCTTTTTAAATCTAACATTTTAGAAATCTCCGTAAATATTATCCATTAATAATTATATATTTATTTTCCGCCAAAATCAATAGTTTTTAACATAGATTTGCATTTTTATAATATAAATTTCAAAATTGTTGAAAATAAATAACTTTTTTATGTTTATTTTTATCTAAAACTGTTGCAAATTTATCGTGAAAAATGTTAAAATAATATAAAACCAAAAAACAAAGGAGTCGCTATGAAAGATAGACTTTTAAGTATTAAAGAATACATTGACAAAAACGGCAAGGTAACCTTGCACGAATTAGAGTGCGCATTTTCTTCGGTGTCGTCAATGACCTTGCGCCGTGACCTTAATAGGTTAGAAGAAGAAAACGCAATAATTAGAATTTCAGGCGGTGCAATTTCGGTTAACACCGTTTTGCGTGCAAAGGAAGAAGATTTTTCCGAGCGTATTATTTACAATACGGCGGAAAAACTTGAAATCGCAGACAAGGCTGTTAAAATCGTTGAGCCGAATAGTTGCGTGTTTATAGACGGTGGGTCGACTACCACTTATTTTGCCCGCGCTTTGCCGGACGAAAACTATTATATTTTAACCAACGCTTTGGTTATTGCCGAAACTATTTTGAGAAAGGAAAAACCCACGGTTGCTCTTCTTGGTGGGGATTTAAGAAAGAACAACTTTATTACCGTTGGACAAACTTGCGCCGACTACATTGATAAAATAAATATTCAAACGGCTGTTATGACGGCAACGGGATTTATTAAGGATGCGGGCGGTTTCACTTGCGGTAACCAAGCCGAAGCCGAAGTTAAAAGGGCAGTTATCAAAAAGGCGGATAAGGTTATAATGCTACTTGATAGTTCAAAAGTAAACAAGAAAACTCCTTACACTTTTGCGTCGCTTGCAGACGTGGATTGTATGGTGGTTGACGCAAACTTTTCAAAAGAACTTAAAGCCAGCATTGAACAAAGCGGAACGAAAGTTTATTAATCGCCTTTCGTTTGCTTGCTAAACTTTGCTTATAGTGATAATATAAAGGTGTAGTATGTTTAAGAATTTACGCGCGGACATTAACGCCGCTAAAAGAAACGACCCCGCAGCACGCAGTAAGTTTGAAATTTGGCTTACTTATTCGGGGGTTCATGCACTTTCTTGGTATAGATGGGCGCATTTTTTACATAAAATTAAATTAAAACTCTTGGCACGTATGACTAGCCAGTTCGCCAAGTTTTTAACGGGAATAGAAATTCACCCCGCAGCAAAAATAGCGGGCGGTGTGTTCATTGACCACGGCGAAGGCGTGGTTATAGGCGAAACAGCCGAGATAGAAGAAGGCGTTGTTATTTATCAGGGCGTAACGCTTGGCGGTACGGGAAAGCAGACGGGTAAGCGTCATCCTACCGTAAAGCGTGGGGCTATGATAAGTGCCGGCGCAAAGGTTTTAGGTGGTTTCACCGTTGGAGAATACGCTAAAATCGGCGCGGGTGCGGTTGTATTGAAAGAAGTTCCCGCATACGCAACGGTGGTTGGCGTTCCTGGTAACGTGGTTCGAGTTAACGGGGAAAAATTGCAAAATCTTGAACAGGAAAGAAGAGACCCTATTCACGAAGAAATTTGCAACTTGCGTGAAAAACTTTTCAGTTTAGAAAAGGAATTAGAACAATTAAAAAATAAAGAGCAAAAATAAAAGGGAAATATTATGAAAATTTACAATACGCTTACGGGCAAAAAACAAGAATTTATACCTTTGGAAGATGGAAAAGTAAAAATGTACGCTTGCGGTATAACCGTTTCGGGCGAGGCGCATATCGGCCACGCCTATCAAGCGCTTATTTACGATATTATTAGAAAATATCTCGAAAAAAGTGGTTACGCAGTAACTTATGCGAGAAACTATACCGACGTTGACGATAAAATTATTGCTAAATCTAACGAAACGGGTATTCCCGCAGACGTTTATGCCGAAGAAATGATTAAGAATATTGATAAGCAAATGTCAAGGTTGCAAGTAGACGACCCGTCGCTTTGGCTTAAAGCAACGCAAAGCATAGAAGATATTATTGCGTTCGTGTCTACACTTATTGAAAAAGGGCACGCTTATCCTACCGACAAAGGCGACGTTTATTTTTCGGTGGAAAGTTTCCCGTCTTACGGAAAATTATCGCACAGAAATCTTGAAGACGCTATGAACGGCGTTCGTGTTGAAAACGACGAAATGAAGAAAAATCCGCTTGACTTTGCACTTTGGAAATCTGCTAAAGAAGGCGAGCCGAGTTGGAGTTCGCCTTGGGGCGAAGGTAGACCAGGTTGGCACATAGAATGTTCTACTATGAACAGAAAGGCTTTCGGCGACAAGATAGATATACACGGCGGTGGTAGAGATTTGATTTTCCCCCACCACGAAAACGAAATAGCACAAACCGAAGCGTTAACAGGCACTCAATTCGCATCTTACTGGATTCATAACGGCTTAATCAAAGTAAACGGACAAAAAATGAGTAAATCGCTTGGAAATAGCCTTTTCCTTAAAGATTTATTAGATGCGTATTCGCCCGAAACAATTAAGTTTGCATTGTTACAAACAAACTACCGTGGAGATATAAACGTTACGGACGACTTGTTCCCGAACGCTGAAAAGCACCTTTACGATTTTTATAAAATCATTAAGAGTGCAGAGACGTTGGGCGGTTCCTTAGGCGGTAACGAACAAATAGATGCCGACTTTAATCGCGCAATGGACGACGATTTTAATACGGCGCTTGCAATCTCTAACTTGTTTGGGTATTTTAAGAGTATAAAGGCAAAGGTTATTGCTTTAGATAAATCTGCGATAGACGACGT
>JAGCIP010000101.1 GCA_017648525.1 Clostridia bacterium | reverse complement strand
AATATAAATATGGATAATGTAGTATTAGTAATTTCAACATCTTTAGTATCTGGTATTTTAGCAACAATTTTAACATTGGTTTGTCAGAAATTAGGTGAAACTAAAAAAGGAAAAAGAGAAATATTTGAGACATTAATGGCTCATAGATATTTAATATCTGATAAAGAAAATGTAGAGGCGCTTAACAAGATAGAAATTGTGTTCTATAAACATGATGATGTTAGACTTGCGTGGAAAGATTTCATGAAAGCAGCGGACGATGCGACCTTAAATCCTGCAAATAATAAGATAGATGATTGCTATTTGAAATTATTAGAAAAAATTTCAAAAGCAGTGGGTTATAAAAATATTAGCTGGGACGAAATAAAAAAGTGTTATTTCCCACAAGGTTTATCTTCGAAAATAGTCGAAGAAGAAGCGCTTAGGAAAGCACAATTACGTCAAGCGACAGTAGTTGTTGATCAAGATCACCCAAACCCTAGCCAAATGACAAAAGAAGAAATGGGAATGAGAGTAATTATGAAAGCTTTAGAGAATCCAGAAGGAATGGGGGCTTTAGGAAAATTGATAGATTTAGGATCAAAAAATAAAAAAGGGGGCAAAGCAAAATGAGAAGAGTTGTTACATACGATGTAAAACAAGGAAATGATTATTCACGCTTTTATAATTTTGTGAGAGAAGCAAAAGCAGAGCAAATTACAGAGTCAACGTATTTATTTGATACAGCATTAAGTCAAAAAGATTTTGAGAAGAAGCTTGAATGGATTTTCAATAAAGGAGATAATGTTGCCTATATTAGCGAAAACGATAAAGTGGGTATTTTTTATATAAAGTTAAATATTGAAAAGTAAGTAGCAAATAAAAATTATATACGCTTGACGAAGATGTTAATTATATTGAAAAAGTGTTTAAGCGGGTTATAGAAGAAACAAAAAATATTAAACGATAAACTCCTAAAAGCGTTAGAAAATTTCTAACGCTTTTAATTTACGGTTCGGCTGGTTCACCACCCGTGCAACCAAAAAGAAGACACACATCTTTTGATGGGTGTTTTTCTTTTTGTATTGAGAAGATTATAGGGAGGGGATTTGAAGTAGCGTTAAGAAACGGTAGACACCTACCATTTTAGGCGTTGTTCTTCCTTTATGTTACACAAAGGAATGGGTTTTGAATTAGCATTAAAAAATATTAAAAAATTTTTTATATATGACCAAACTTGTCATATATAGTTGGTTAAAATAAATTTATACAAAACAAAGGAGACAGATGGTTATGGATTGCAAATACACGTTTAAAAAGAAGGAATATGACTTAAAAAAGATTGAAAAGGCACAAATTTTATTTTCAAATGGAGATTTTATTGAGTTGTTGGGTAAAGAAATAGTCGATTTAGACGTAACTTTATACGATAGATTGGTCTATTTTAATAATTGTTATTTTCCCGTTGGCAAAAGTGGCATAATAAAAATGCAAATAAGCGACAAAAAGCCTAAATATGATGCTTCTTCAGTATATAATCAAAAAGAATATTTAAAAGATAGAAAATCCTATATTGAAAAGGTTTTCGTAGAAGAAGGCGTTTACGCTATTTATTTATTCGATGAGTTAAATTGGCATGACGCAATTTTAGGAAATATTGTTGTTAAAAAAGAAGAAAACTTTTTAATTTTTAGTTTTTTAGAATATCCGTCGCTTGGTACGTCAAATAGTGACAGTCATTTTATAAACTTAAAAAACGTTAACAAAAAGGATTTTAGAGTTATACATTTAGATTTTGAAAACTGCGACGGGATTGACGTTTATCAAAACGAAGTTAAAGAAATCAACTTAAATTTCGAAAAAGAGTTAGAGTGGAATTCTAGCGGTTATTGCAGGGTAATAAAAAACGGATATATTCGTTTAAAATTTAATAAGGAATACGATTTCGGTAGAAAAACCGATTTATATATCCCAAAGGGTAAATTTGCAACTTTTAAGCATTTAGAAAATCGTATTTGTGGAAAGGGCGAAGATGACGTTGACATTTGTCATTTATATATTTCTAATTATCATTGTGGATATGGCTTTGAAAAAGAAGAAGTAATATCGTTGAATAATCTTTCAGAATATTTGGGAAATTACGGTGAAGATGATGAAAGCGAAGAAGATATTCCCTATATATCAGGATATGCTAAAAAACAAAAAGACGGTTCAATATTAATAACCTTTGGCAAAAAAAGACAATAATTACAAACTCAAAATTACGCCGACGAAACATTTGTAGGAAAATAGTTCAATTAGTTTTGCGGATGTGCAACCACATAAAGAAAGGACACACAAGAACGTTTGAACTTAACGAAAAAATAGTAGAAGACTTTTTTAACTAAAAATATCATTTTTTTAACTTAATCCACTATATTTTGCCTTATGCAAAGTATGGTAGTTTTTTATGCTTTAGTTGTTGCCTAAAATACATGGTAATATTCTTATCAAAAAGAGAAAAACCTTATTGCGTTTTTTTAGTTATTATGTTATAATAATGAAGATTTTTTTGGAGGTTAAATTATGGTTAAGGCAAATTTAATTTTTTTGAATAATAAGGCAATGAATGAGCAAGGCGTTTTGGATATGCATAAAGCGATTATTGACGTAGAAAAAACATATATGCTTAACTGGAAGGGCGACGTAATAAACCCAGGTAAGTGCGTGTTGCGCTGGGGCAAAACTATTGAAGATGAAAACGTTTTAGGAAGAATTAACGCTATGCCAGGCTACGTTGGTGGCGATTACGATATGGCTGGAATTAAGTGGATAGGTAGTGGTCCTATGAACTATAAAGAAGGTTTACCAAGGGCAAGCGTTACGGTTGTTCTAAATGACCCAAAAACAAAACTCCCTGTATGTATTGCAGATGGAACTGCTGTTAGCACTATAAGAACGGGTGCAAGTGGTGGTGTTGCTATTAAACTTTTAGCAAAAAGCAACGCAAAAGTAATGACTATTTGTGGGGCAGGGGCTCAAGCACCAACACAATTAGAAGCGGCGCTTATTGCAAGACCAAGTATAGAAAAATTATTTATTTACGATATTAAAAAAGAAAATGCACAAAAGTTTGCAGACATAGTAAAAGAAAAATATTCTAAGTTGGAAGTTTTTGTTGTCGATAACCCTGAACAAGCAACAAGGGAAAGTGACATTATAGACTGTGTGACGCTTGCGTCTGAGCCGTTTATTAAGGGCGAATGGCTTAAGAAAGGAGCACTCGTTATGAATATGGCTGATTATGAAGTAGATAACGAATGTGTTAAAAAAGCAGATAAGTTAGTTGTTGATTTTTGGGAAGGAATAAAACACCGTATGATAAGCACCGTTGCTTTAATGTGGAGAGACGGGCTTGTAAAAGATAGCGATATTCATGCTGAGTTGGGCGAAATTCTATGTGGAGAAAAGTCTAGTAGAGAAAATGATGATGAAATTATTTATTTTAACGCCGTTGGTGCAGGGATATTAGATATAGCAATAGTTTCAAGGTGTTTTAAAAGTGCGAAAGAAAACGGGAAAGGAATAATTGTTCCTTTTTGGGAATAAAAAAAGAATTAAATTTATAAACCCTTAAAAGCGTTAGAGATTGTCTAACGCTTTTTGTTTTATGGCTCTGCTGGTTCACCAGCCGTGCAACCACTTCTAACCTAATCTAAATAATCCGGTTAGGTTATTTTTTTGTTGTTTATTGATTTTAATAGAAAAAAGTTGTATAATATGATAAAAGGTGCTACGCAAATAGTTCGCAATTGAAATAAAATCGCACAAGGATAAAATAATGTCAAAAAAACAAACGAAGTTTCAATTTATTAATAAAACAACGCTGATAATAGTTGGAATAATACTGATAATTTTATCGGCGGTTACTTTGGTGTGGCAAGGTAATAAAAACAGTACGCAATCAACGCCGGGCTTGCGTGGACAGGTATGTTTTGCAGGTGAGTTTCGCATAGGCAATGGCGAGTGGCAAGAAATAAAGAAGGGAGAGCACATATCGTCAACACAAGGGGACGTTACTCTTCGTGGCAAATTTCACGAATTGACCCCAGACGGCGAGTATATCGGCGTTTATTCAGGTGAAATTCCTATTGTTTTTTACACAAATCATATCAATTTAATCATCTATGAAGATGGAGACCCTTATGTGTTTGAATGTGAAAATTCATTATTTGGAAAATCTTCATGCGGGGCGAGTTGGAACGTTCCCGATTTGGAATGGTTTGAGTACGTGTCCACCAATGGTGAAAATAACGTTGAGATGATTGTTCATAATCCACACAAATTCGGTAATGAAAATGCTATAGATGAAATGTTGTCAAATATAGCATTATGGGACAGTATCTACTTTCAAAAAGGCATATTAGAAAGTAGTGCATTGCAAAGAAACGTTGGAATTGCGTTTATGATAGCCTCAATCATGTTTTTAGGTACGGCGCTGTTCTCATCACTTATTCACGTTAAAAATAGTAAGCTTATATGGCTACTTGGACTAATTATTTTATTTGCAGGATTATATCTAACGTACAGTTCTTTCGGCATTGCTTTTTGGAGTGAATCAATATTTTCTAACACGTCCATTTTAGGTATTTCTACGATGCTTTATATGTTTTTTATTACTGCGCTTATTACATCGTCGTTTAAGGTGACGAAAAAAGTAGGATTTATTACTTGTATAGGGATGGGGACTGCGATTTCGTTATTTTTCTTATTATCTATGATAACGAATATGTTATTTTATGATACCATACTTTATTGGGCAATAATACAGAGTGTTGCCAACGTGGTGTTAATTGCGTCGCTTATAAAAGAATTGATTTATGTAAAGGGTAAAGATAGATTTATTTATATCGGTGCGTTTTTACCTTTGTTTTCTTTTGCGATGGACGCTATTGCGACCTATTTAGGTATTTGGGTAGGTGGGATTTTAAGCGGATGTGTTTTTGTGATTTTGTTTATTATTGCAATGATTGTATTATTAAGAATTATTCCGAGCAGTATCAATGCGATAGCAAAATCAAAAGAACTTGAGAGCGAAAAACTTGTGCTTAAAGCGCAATTAACCGAAAGTAGAGTATCAACAATGATGAGCCAAATCCGTCCACACTTTATTTATAATACTCTTGGTAGTATTGAGCAACTTTGCGAATTAGACCCGCCTAAAGCGGGTGAACTCGTGCACGATTTTGCCAAGTACTTAAGGGGGAATTTTGGCGAACTTGATAATCCTAAACCGATTTTATTTTCTAAAGAAATGGAACACGTGCATCATTATATAAACATAGAAAACGTGCGTTTTCCTGATATGACGTTTACTTTTGAAATGAATTCTAAGGATTTTTGTATTCCAGCATTAACAATTCAACCGATTGTAGAAAACGCTATTAAGCACGGACTTATGAAACTCTCTAAAGGCGGAGAAATAAGGGTTGTGTCTTACGAAACTGAAGAAAACTATTACGTTTTAGTAGAAGATAACGGCGTAGGCTTTGATACTAGTTTGTTGGTTGACGAAAGAGAGCACGTTGGTATTCGCAATATTCGTGCAAGATTAGTGGCAATGGTAAACGGCACGCTTGAAATTGAAAGCCAAATAGGTAAAGGGACTAAAGTATTGATTACTATACCAAAGGGGGGTAAATAAATGATTGCAATAGCAGTTGATGATGAAGCGTTGATGCTTCGTGCATTGGTAAGTGCAGTAAGTAGCTCGCCCGATATAAGCAAAGTTATGCAATTTTCTGACTGCGAAGAAGCGTTAAATTACGTTAAAGATAACCCTGTAAACGTTGCGTTTTTAGATATAAACATGCGTGGTATGGGCGGGCTTGCTCTTGCGGAAAAGATTACCTGTTATAAACCAAATTGCAAGATTGTTTTTTGTACGGGGTATGAAGAATATGCTGTTTCGGCATTTAAACTTCACGCATCTGGTTATTTAATGAAACCAGTATCTAAAGAAGACGTGCAAAAAGAAATTGACAACATTAAAGGTGTTCGTCAAAAGGAAAAACTTTTAGAAGTTAAATGTTTTGGAAATTTTGAAGTTTATTCCAACGGCGAAAGGGTAGTGTTTAAGCGGTCAAAGACAAAAGAGTTGTTTGCGTTTTTAGTAGATAGAAACGGTGCTGGTTTGACAGCCAAACAAATTTGTGCCGTATTATTCCCTAACGACCTTGACGACAATAAAAACTTAGCGTATTTACGCCAACTTGTGCTAGACTTGAAAAACACATTAAAAACGGTGGGTGCGGAAGAAGTTTTTCGTCACGAAACTCCGTATTATCACATAGATACAACTTTAATTAAGTGCGATTATTTAAGTTATTTAGAAAATAAAACCCCAGAGTTTTTGGGTGAATATATGACGCAATTTAGTTGGGCAGAAGAAACTTGTGCTTATCTACAATTTAAAAAATAATAACAAATAAAATTTGGAGCGAAAAAATCGCTCCTTTTTTTATTTTGTAACGCTTTTGTAACGCACGTGTGGTTAAACTGTGTTTGTGTTACAAACACTAAAATATTTTAAGGAGAATAGTTTTATGTTTAAAAAGTTTATAATTTCATTTTTAATGGCTGTAGTTGTGCTTTGCGGTATCAATTTTGTTGGCACTACCACGGCGCACGCTGTGGAAAGCGATGCGACGCAAGTTGCTAGTGCAACTAGTAAAGAAAAAGTTGCAACGGTCAACCTTGCCGAAAAGTATCCAAGTGGATATGCGGAAAATACCACCTTAGTATTTATGGATGGTGAAAATGAAGTCGGAAAGTTAACCATTGATAAGGCTTCCAGTAACGGATCATTTGGCTTAAGAGTTGTCAAAAATAGTGTATTCAGTTTTGTGCCGAACGTTGATTATAACGTAAAAAAACTGATTTACAATTATAACTCGTACTCGACAAATAAAGTTTTTAATGATACTGACAGTAAATATGGAGAAGTATTAGACACCCTAAGTGATGATGACGAGGCCTTACTTACTCAAGCAGGATTAACCGTCAACAGCGCGTCATCCTGTGTTGTTGAATTCAATAGTAGTTATGAGGCTACTGAAGAAGAGCCATACGAAGTTTCGGTTTATATGAATATTGCGTTTGGTACAATTTGTGTTGTCTATGAAGAAACGGGTACATACACCAGAACCCATGATTGCACAAGCGACAAACCAACAAACACCAATGCTACAGTAAAAGTTGGCGACGCAACTTTTCCGATTAAATATGAAGGAACGTTCAACAAAGGCTATCCTGCATATGGCGACGGCTCATTTAGAATAACGATTAATCCTGTGCCTGGATACGTTATAAATTACGTTATTTTTACCTCTCCTCTTGATAACCCTTTTGATGAAAAAGAACTAAAATATCCTGGATTAGAAGCGACGTATGAAAACGGCAATTTAACAGTAACGGGTATGCAGGTAGGACAGACTTACACGGTGTATAGTGATGGTGGCGCAGTTGGTCTGCTTACTTCTATTACCGTTAACTATCAAAAGCACGAACACTCTGGCGTATACGAGCCCGGTAGTGACGAAACACACCATTTTAAACACTGTGAGTGCTTATGGAGAGTTGACGAAGAAGAACACGATTTTGACGATGGCGCGATAACAGTTGAGCCTACACACCAAAGAAAAGGTACTATTGAATATACTTGCTCAACTTGTAACTACGTTAAAAAAGAAGCGGTTGCGCCTAATTTAGCGGACACCGAGGTTGAACTACTAAAGAAAGAGTTTATATACAACGGCGAGGACCTGTGGGCAACCATTAATTATGTATATTACAAGGGTCAAAAGGTTTCAAGCTCATACTATAAGACTTCCGGAACTGTTTTCGCAAAGACGCCTGGCACCTATACCTTTACTATCATACCCAAACCCGACAGTATTTTCGTGGGCGAGAAAGTGGTTACCTTTACTATCGAGAAAGGCAATTACGATATGAGTAAAGTCGTATTTGAAGACTTGGAAGTAACTTATAACGGAAGTCAATTTTCTATTGAGGCAACTAATCTTCCCAACGACGTGACCGTAGAGTATGAGAATAATATCGGCACTAATGCAGGTACTTATAATGCCGTTGCTAAATTTACGCTAGATGTGGCTGACGCTCAATACTATAATCCGATAGAAGATATGACCGCTAAGCTTGTCATCAACAAAATAAGCGTAGAAAAACCAACTGCTGACAGCACGGTATTTACATATAACGGCAAAGAACAAACTTACTCATTAGAAACAAGTGACCTTTACGATATTTTAGATAATACAGCCACTACCCCAGATAATTATACGGTTAAAGTTGCTCTAAAAGATAAAAATAACTATCAATGGGAAAACGGTAATTCAGACGACCTTGAATATCCTTTCGTTATCAACAAGGCAACTTATGATATGAGTGGAGTTGTGTTTGCTGATAAAACTGTTACTTATAACGGAAGTGCGTTCTCGCTTGAAGCAACTAACTTACCTAACGGCGTAACCGCAACTTACGAAAACAACGGCAAGATTAACGCAGGCATTTATACAGTAACTGCTAAATTTACGGGTAATGCAAACTACAACGTAATTGCGGATAAGACGGCAACGCTTACTATTGAACAAGCGGTTGTAACTGCGCCTGTTGCAGATGGCTCGGCGTTTATCTATAACGGTCAAGCGCAAACTTACGCTTTGCAAACGAACAGCCTTTACACGATTTCTAACACGACCTTTACGGATGCAGGAAATCATACTATTGCCGTTTCGCTAGTAGATAAGACGAACTATAAGTGGAACAACGGAAATTCAAACGACCTTACTTATTCGTTCGTAATCGGTAAAGCAACTTATGATATGAGCGGAGTT
>JAGCIP010000100.1 GCA_017648525.1 Clostridia bacterium | reverse complement strand
TGATATTCCGTCATTTAAGGGTTGGTATATCCCGCACGAAACGAACACCAAAATTTTGAACATAAAAGAAATTATGGGTGGACTTGCTGCTCTTTGTAAAGATAAAACGCCAGATAAGCGTGTTCTAGTTAGTCCTTTTTTTAACAGTAGTTTGTTTAGTAAAGAGCCGTTTACTCCCCAGCGAACGGCGGAAGAATGGGATGATATTTGGGAAAAGGCAGGAAAAGACATAGACGATTGCGCTTTCCAAGACGGCACTTCTCCGTTAGAAGATTACGAAGGTTATCTAAAAGCAATGAAAGGACTTTGCGATAAGCACAATATTAGTCTTTGGGCAAACGTTGAAACTTTTGAGCGTGACGTTAGACGTATGTATTTCCCCATTCCGTTTGACCTTATGAGAAAGAGAATAGAAATTGCCGAGCCATACGTTGACAAGATGATTACTTTTGAGTTTTCACACTTCTTGAGTCCACAATCCATATTTCCATCTGCACAAAACCTTAATAATCTATACAAGAGATATTACGGCGGTAATAAATAAAAAATTAAAAGCAATTAAAAGCACGACAAATTTGTCGTGCTTTTTTTGTAAATGGTTATTAAGTTTATACGCTTTTTTTATAGTTAAATGGGGTTTGCTTAAACCTTTTTTTAAACACCGAAATAAAGTGAGAAGAATCAAAAAACCCTGCCGTGTAACTTGCTTCTGCAACTGTGTAGCCTTTTGACAAAAGGGATTTTGCATAGGATAATTTTTTTGTAAGTAAATATTCCTTTGGGGAAAGGTGTAAGTATTTTCTAAACCAACGGTTTATAGTCGCCGTACTAACGAATGCTTCTTTAGATATATCGCTGACCTTATTAAAATTAGTAAAATTTTTTTCAATTTGGTTTAATAAATTGCTAAATTCTTTTGGTAAGGTACGGTTTAGAACTTTTTTGCTAAAAAGGTTTTCGCCCGTGTTTAATATTGCAAGAATTTGCAATAGATATGCGGTGGATAGAGTCTTTGCGTTAGTGTCAGTTTGGTCTTTAATTAAGTACAGTTTTTCTAATAAGTCTAAAAGCATTTCTTTTGTCTGCTCGTTAAAAGAGATAAAAGGCGAAAAGGTTTGGGAGTTAATTAAATTTATCAAGGGGGAGTCGTTAGGTAGTTTTACCCATAGCACGTAATGTTCAACCATGCAAGACTTATTGTAAATACAATGGTGTATTACGTTGGGTTTGCTAAACGCAATTTCGCCTTTTTGAACGGGTGAAATTTTATCGCCTATCAAAAAAGATACGTCGCCCGCAACGTTTACGTAAATTTCAAAACTATCGTGAAGATGCGGTCCTTCAATATCAGGGTCGTTTTTATTTATAAAGGCAAAACCGTGCGAAACTTGATAAAGCAAATTGTTTAACGGCAATACTGAGTTTTCTACTATAGGCTGTCTTGAATCTTTTGGCATAATGATTGATTTTTCCTATTTTATGATTGTTTTATATATATAAATATTAAAAATTTATGTTATTATAATAGCATAAGAATAAAAAACAGTCAATGCTTTTTAAGGGGTTAATAGGAGGAAAATTATGGCGGATTTTATACTTTACGGCGACGGTATTCACGACGATTTACCTTACATACAAAATGCGTTAGATAGCGGAGTTAGTGAACTTTATTTGCCCACGCCTAAAAAGAATTATCTTATTTCAGGCACGATTATAATGCACGGTAACCAAACTCTTAGACTTGGCGAAACTACCGTAATTAAACTAAAAGAAAACAGCAACTGCCTAATGGCAAGTGATGACGGAAAGGTTTGGAAAGAAAACCTTTGTATAGACGGCGGTATTTGGGATATGAACTGTCAAGGTCAAGAGCCAAATCCGTGGTGGGCTGTCGGTAAAGACGGCAAGACTGCTTTTGAAAGACTTGGCACAACGAGAGCAAATTTTGCAAAAGATATACGCTCAAAACAGCACGAGCCGTTCAATATTTACACAGGGCATTGTATGACCTTTTGTCGTGTTAAGAATTTCACGCTTAAAAACGCAACGTTCCGCAACCCCGTTGTTTACGCAATGGACGCTGCTTATTTAGATAGATTTACCATTGAAAATATAACCTTTGATTACGTAGATACGAGATTTAAGTTTTATAATCACGACGGTATTCATATAGAGGGAAACTGCCGTAACGGACTTATTCGCAATCTAAAAGGTAATTGTTACGACGATATGGTGGCGATAACCGCAGACGACGGCGGATTTTATGGCCCTATTGAAAATATCGTTGTGGACGGGCTTTGGGCTGACCGTTGTCATAGTGCGGTTAGACTTTTGTCGCACGGACAGTTGGTTAAAAATATAACCATTAAAAATATTTTTGGTGGTTATTTTAAGTATTGTATCGGTTTAACTAAATACTACGGTGGACCTGAAGAACGTGGTAAATATCAAAATATACGCATTGAAAATATAAACGCGCACTCTTGTGACGGGCCACGCAATCCATTGACCGATTTGACGGGCGGTAATCGTCCTATCGTGTGGGTGCAAAGTTATTTGGACGTGGAAGATTTAAAAGTTAACGGTATTTACCGTGAAGAAACTGAAGGGACTGCCCCCTTAATCAACATAGAAAAAGATTGCGTAATTGATAGATTAGTTCTTAAAGATATAACGCAAAAGAATTTGACAGGGCACGATTTAGAATTTATAACTATAAACGGCGAAGTTAAATGTAAGAGCGAAGAAAATCTTTACGATTTATAATAAATACTATTCATATTAAAAAAGGAGTAAAATTATGGCAGAGTATAAACTTTATGGAGACGGAATTCACGACGATTTACCGTATATTCAAAATATGTTGGATAGTGGCGTTAGTGAACTTTATTTACCAGCCCCCGAAAAACATTATTATATATCTAATATGATTATGATGCACGGTGGGCAAACCTTACGTTTAGCGCCTACTACCATTGTTAAACTTATGCCTGAAAGTAACTGCCTAATGCTTGGTGACGACGGTAAGGTTTGGAAAGAGAATATCGTTGTGGACGGCGGTATTTGGGATATGAATTGTCAAGAGCAAGACCCTAATCCTTGGTGGGTACCAGGTAAAGACGGTAAGACTGCTTTTGAAAGGCTTGGCACGACTAGGCAAAACGCTGCAAAAGAAGTATATGCTACAATGGATTCTCCGTTAGAAACCTACACGGGGCATTGTATGACCTTTTGCCGTGTTAAGAACTTTACGCTTAGAAACGTTACTTTCCGTAACCCCGTAGTATATGCGATTGAACTTGCGTATTTAGAATATTTTACCATTGAAAATATAACGTTTGACTACGTTGACACGAAATTTAAGTTTTATAATAATGACGGAGTTCATATAGAAGGAAACTGCCGAAACGGAATAATACGCAACCTAAAAGGTAATTGTTACGACGATATGGTGGCGTTAACGCCAGACGGCGGATATTACGGGACTGTGGAAAATATCGTTGTGGACGGAATTTGGGCGGACCGTTGCCACAGCGCGGTTAGACTTTTATCGCACGGGGAGTTATTAAGAAATATAACTATCAAAAACGTGTTCGGTGGATATTTTAAGGCGTGTATTAACCTTTCTAAATATCATGGTGGACCAGAAGAGCGCGGTAAATTCCAAAATATTCGCATTGAAAACGTTAACGCACATTCTTGCGACGGTCCACGCAATCCGCTTACTGACATGACAGGTGGTAATCGTCCTATCGTTTGGGTGCAAAGTTACGTTGACGTTGAAAATTTATCAATAAACGGTGTTTATCGTGAAGAAACTGAAGGGACTGAAGCCTTGCTATTAGTAGAACCGGACTGCACTATTGATAGATTGATACTTAAAGATATAACACAAAAGAATTTTACGGGGCACGAACTTGAATTCTTTAAGATACAAGGCGAAATCAAAAATAAATTTGAAGAAAATCTTTACGATTTATAATATGTAGGAGAGCGTTATGGCTAAAATATACGGAGACGGTATTCACGACGACTATGCGGGGATACAAGAACTTTTAGATAGCGGAATATCAACTGTAAAATTACCCGTGCCAGAAAAACATTATCTTATTAGTAAAGCGTTGCTAATTCACTCTAATCAAACGCTAAAACTTGAAGAGCGGACTAAAATTATGCTTGCGGATAACGCAAACTGTTGTATGTTGCAAAACGCAGATACAGAAACGGGTAATGAAAATATCGTTATCGACGGCGGTATTTGGGATATGAATCATAGCAAGCAATGGCCTAATCCGTGGCATTTTCCTTGCCCTGAAACGGGGAAAATTACACCTTATTCTTACTTAAAAGAAAAATATGGCTGGACGCCGAAAGTTGGACAATTGCGACCGGAATATGACGGCTTTTGTTTTAGGTTTTGCAGGATAGTTAATTTTGCTTTCAAGAATATAACCATTGTTAATCCCGTAGTTTTCGGTGTGGAAATGGGATATATATCTTATTTTACCATTGATAATATTCGCTTTGATTATACCGAGGGCTCACCTAAACTTTGGAATATGGACGGTATACATTTAGAAGGTGGTTGTTGTTACGGGAGAATAACTAACTTAAAAGGTGCTTGTCACGACGATTTACTGGCACTTACTTCTACCGATAGTTTGTGGGGACCTATACACGATATAGAAGTAGACGGTATTTTTGCTGAACATAGTCATAGTGCGGTAAGGCTTTTAAGCCGTGGATTACCAGTAAAAAACATATCGATTAAAAACGTCTTCGGTTCGTTTTACGTTTACGGCATTATTATGTCACGGCACGTTGAAGTGGAAGGGGAAAGAGGAACTTTTGAAAATATTTCGGTAGAAAATTTCTATGGTAGTATTTGTAAAGGGACGGTGGACGTTAAGGGAAATAACTGCGCACTCATACACATTATGAGTGGACTTGATATGAAGAATATAACTTTTAAGAATATCGTTAGAGAAGAAAATAATTGCTATTTACCTACTATTAAGATTTATCCTAATAACACGGTGGATAGTCTGGTAATAGATGGTATTCACCAAACGATAGCAGAAGGTAATACGGTAATTCCGTTGGAGAGCGAAGCGGATATTAAACGCCTAGAAATTAAAAATATTTTCGGTGGCGAGTGTAAAATTCAAGGAAAAATTGATAAATTAATAACAGATTAAAAAGGAGAACGTTATGGCAAAAATATACGGAGACGGTATTCACGACGATTATGCAGGGATACAAGAACTTTTAGATAGCGGAATATCAACTGTAAAACTACCCGTGCCAGAAAAACATTATCTTATTAGCAAAGCGTTGCTAATTCACTCTAACCAAACGCTTAAATTACACGAAAATACTAAAGTTGTTTTAACAGATAATGCAAATTGCTGTATGTTGCAAAACGACGACTTGGTAAAGGGTAACGTTAATATTACCGTTGACGGTGGTATTTGGGATATGAACCACAACAATCAATGGCCCAACCCATACCATTTCCCAAATTCTAACGGAGTTATTCATACCAAAGAATATATGAAAAAAGAATACGGATGGACTCCGCAACAAGGCTTAATTAGACCTTGCTACACGGGGCACGCTTTCATTTTTGCAAGGATTAGAAACTTTACTTTTAAGAACGTAACCATAGTTAACCCCGTCGTATACGGCGTTCAAATGGCGTTTATTGAATATTTTACTATCGATAATATTCGTTTTGATTATACCGAGGGCTCTCCAAAACTTTGGAATATGGACGGAATACATTTAGAAGCCGGTTGCCGTTTCGGTAGAATTACTAATCTTAAAGGTGCTTGTCACGACGATTTGCTTGCACTAACTTCTGACGACTGCGTTTGGGGTGGACCTATCGAAAATATCGAAATTGACGGCATTTTTGCGGAAAACTGTCATAGTGCAATTAGATTTTTAAGCCGTGGAACGCCCGTTAAAAATATTTCAGTTAAAAATATTTTCGGCACTTTTTACGTTTACGGTATCATTATGTCAAGACACGTTGAAGTGGAAGGCGAGCGTGGTAGGTTTGAAAATATTAGCATAGAAAATATGTACGCATCAATTTGTCCCGGCACGGTAGACGTAAAGGGGAATTACTGTGCGCTTATTCATATAATGAGCGGACTTGATATGAAGAATATGGTGTTTAGAAATATCGTCAGAGAAGAAAACAACTGTTATTTGCCTACAATTAAAATTTACGCAAACAACACGGTTGATAGTTTGGTGGTAGACGGAATTCATCAAACGGTTGCGGACGGAAACACCGTAATTCCCGTCGAAAGTGAAGCCGATATCAAGCGCTTAGAACTAAAGAATATCTTTGGTGGCGACTGCCAGTTTAAAGGCAAAATAGAAAAATTTATTACCGATTAACGGGGGGATTATGCCGATAGAAATAATGTTAATCGTAAGCATTACGGTTTGCCTTTTATACGGAATAAGTAGAAAGGTTTTTTCAAGACAGTTTGCGGGGTCGTTAAAACCCGTCAACTTTTTTAACGGAATAGTAAGTATAGTTTCAGCGTGCGTGCTTTTAATTTGGGGCGGGGTAGGCACTATTTCTACCTTTACCTTGTTAACGGGGCTTGCGTTCGGTTTGCTTACCGCAATGCAGTATCTATTTATGCTTAAAGCCATAAGCGTTGGCTCGTGGGCATATACTACGGTAGTTGCCACCCTTTCTACCATTATTCCAACTTTATCGGGTTGGTTATTCTGGAATGAGAGTATTTCATTAGTTCAAATAATAGGCATTGTGCTAATGTTTGCTTGCTTTATTTTGTCAACCGATTTGAGTTCGGGTGAAAACAAAAAACTTTCGCTTACTTGGTTGTTTTACGCTATACTCGTGTTCTTTTGCACGGGCGGAATAGGTGTTATGCAAAAAGTACACTCCACTTCGATATATAGTGGAGAACAAAACGGGTTTTTATTGTTAGCATTTGCGTTTGCCACCGTTTTTGCTTTCACTATGTTCACGATAGTGCATTTTAAGGAAAGAAGAAATAAACCGACGATAACGGAAAACAAAAAGTCCGAACAAGTTAAAGTTTGGGATAAATATTATAGTTGGGTTTGGATTATTATTATAATTTTAAGCGGTGTATGCGTCGCAATGAACAATAAATATAATCTTTACCTTTCGGGTGTTTTGGACAGCGCATTGTTCTTCCCCTTGGTAAACGGTTCTAATCTAATACTCACAACCTTGTTTTCTTGTTTTATCTTTAAGGATAAACTTAAAAAACTACAATGGTTAGGGTTGATAATAGGTATGGTTTCGGTAACTCTGCTTTGCAATCCATTTGGCTGGTAAAATAACGGGCGCAGACAATCGTCTGCGCCCATATTAATTTAGTTGATTACGCAAATTGATTAAACTACTCGGCGTGCAGTTATATAATAACTCCATCTAGTTGCGGAGATAGGCTCTATAACTGCGTGGTCGCTTGCCGTGTGTAAAATATAGCCGTTGCCGAAATAAATTCCCACGTGACCTATTCTTTCTATGCCTTGTTTGTCTTTACGGCTAGCGTTGGTAAAAAACATTAAATCCCCACGTGAAAGGTCGCTTTTATCAACCGCTTTTCCGTTAAGAGATTGCGCTCTTGAAGTTACGTCTAATATAACCGAGTTAGAGTGATAATACACGTATAAAACTAAGGCAGAGCAATCGTATTCGCCTTGCACAAAGTTTTTGTTCAAAACACCGTTTCCCCAATGGTAACGCTGACTTCCCCAAACGTAAGGGTAGCCAAGCAAGGTTGAACCAAGGTCTATGGCTTTTTCTACTTGTTCGCTGTGATAATCTATCTCCATAACCGAGCAATAGTCGGCGTGTACGTAAGCGGTTTTTTGCTTAAAAACCGTCTTAAAATATCCGTTAGTTTTTTCGGTTATTAAAAGAGCGTCGTTTTGGTCTAAATAGCCAAGCGTGGCGGAAGTATTGTTTGGGTTAGCCCTAACTCTTAATCCGTTTACTTTGGAAACGGCATAAGATTTTTTCTTTTTTTCATCTT
>JAGCIP010000099.1 GCA_017648525.1 Clostridia bacterium | reverse complement strand
TTCAGTTTCAGTTTCGGGGACTTCTTCTACAGGGTTAACCGATTTTTCAACAACATCATCTACAGGTTTTTCTTCTTTTTTAGGTTTGTTCTTGATACGGCTAGTAATGGTGTAGTGAGATTTAGCGTCACTTCTATTTGCTTTAATTTTCCTTCTAATGTTCTTAATAAAGAGCATAATGATTGCACCAACTAAAACAACACCAAGTAATATCGAAGAGAAAGACAACCAGAAAGTAGATGGGTCGGTTTCAGCGATACAACCTTCAGAAGTATCTTCTTCGGTAGTAACGTTGCTGTCGGGGTCTACCTTAACGGGATCAATTGTGTTGTAAACTGCGTAAATAAAGGTTTCGTTAGTTGCCCAAACGTATTTAGGTGCGTAATTACCTTTATTATCTTCAAGTAATGCATCGGGGTGATTTTTGTTGTATTCAACTTCAAGGTCTGTCCAAGCACGTTTGTGAGCATAGATGGCGGTAAAGTCTTCGTTGTTGTAATATTCGTCAAACAAGGGGTTGCCAGGGGTTGTTAATGCTTGATTTTTAACTGTGGGCTCAAATGCATCTACGGCAGTTGAAATATCAATGTTTTTAACGAATACGTAACCTTGTGATTTAGTTGAATCTTCGGTAGAATTTTCTCTAGTACCGTTCCAAATTTCAATACGGAAGTCTTTTGATGTTGCACCGGTTGCAACGTAGAAGTCAACCGTAACCCAACCATTAATCATCATATCTTCGGTAATAGTGAGTTGGAGTTGCAAATCTTTGCCAGTATATTTTTCGCCGTTGTCTGCAGTAAAATCGTCAAAAGTCATAACGCTCTTTTGTTGTTCCGCAACGTTTACCAAATATATAGTAGCAAATGCGTCGTCGCCAACAACTTTTAAGGTTGCAGAAACTTTTGCGTATGAACTTGCGGAAATCGAGTTTGTTTTTCCTATAAATCCGTAACTGTCTTTAACCGCATTGTATATCATAATAGGCTGAATTGCATCACCGCTATAATTTAATGCATTAGCAACGTCAATACCGTATTTAGTTTTGTAAGTGCTCAAATAATTAGTATTAATTAAACCAGCAACGCTACCGTTAGCGTCTTTTTCGGTTCTAGTGTTAATGTCCGAATTGTCACTTTCGTCGTTAACGTAGTAATGGTCTGCAACAACGCCTACGAAGCCGTTAACGTTTGCCACTTGCTTGTTTATTACACCGATATCGCTTGGGGAAACGGTGAAATTATAAATTGTAGAATCTGCGCTATCATTATAGTCGCTTGGGAAACCTGCGTGTAATAAAACGCTTGGGGTAGCCGTAGTGAAGAGTTCGTAGAGTTGATAGTTAGCAGTTTCATTTCCGTTGTCGTCGTAACGATTAGCATCACCGTTTGCAATAGCGATGGGGGAGATGTAAACCTTGCCAGTTGCAAACTCGTCTGCGTGTTTTGCAGATGCAACGTCGGTAGGTCCTATAACGACTTCAAGTTTAAAGTTTCTATCATTACCATTATCAAAGTTGTTCTTTACAAGAATGCCTACTCTTTGCCACTCGTCGTCAACAGTAGATACAGTTGCGATAGCTTTACGTGTTTCTTCAATTGTACCGTAAATGTCTATAACGTTAATCGTGATTTCAGTAGAACCCCACGTTGATAACTGATTTTTAACATAAAATTCAAGGTAAGCGTATTTTTCATTTGCCAACTTAAAGTTGTTTGCTGATATGTTAACGGTAGCACTTGCCTTGTTTAAGGACAATTCAGTAACGTTTCCGTACGTAGCGTCGGTAACAGTTGATGGGGTGGTAACTGAACTATCAGCAAAAGGTGTTCCGTCGTAACCAACGATTTTTGACGGTGTTTCAACGGCGGTTAAGGTTACGTCCGTGTTAGAAATATAACTACTATTGTCCATAGTTATATTGTAAATAGAGTTAATTTGATTGTTAACGGTAATAGCGTTCTTGCTCTTATAAGCAATTGTTTTTTCCGTAAAATTCTTGCCTTCGGTTTCCGCTTTATATTCTGCCTCGGTTAAAGTGCTATACTTAACGTCGTCAAAGTAAACAGTACCTTCAGTAACGCCAGCTAAACCATAACCAAGACCTAACGCAACTTTAACACTTGTATCAAAGCGTTTGTCTGCTTTTAAATAAATAGTGTATTGAGTCCAGTCTTCTGCGGTTATATTTTTAACAACGTAGTCAGATTGAGCGGTGCTGTTAAATTCGTTGACGATACGAATGCTTGCACCGTATTCACCATCTGCTTTTACGGTTATATTTTGAGTTTTAATCCAAACTGAGATTTTTGCATAACCACCTTTCTCAAGAGTTATTTTGCTTGATGATGTGATTTTTTGCGACGTACCGATTCCTTGATATGAAGAAAGGCGATAGTTGTTTAACATATAAACAAACTTATCTTTTGCACCTTTATAAGTGCCAGGGTTTTTGAACATACCCGTCTTAGTTTCTTCGTTTATGGTGAAATAATTTTCAATAATATGTTTTTGAATTTCTTCGCTAGTAGGTACGACGCCGTCTTTAGTTAAGAGAACCTTAACGAAATTCTTTACGTCGGTATAGGTTTGTTCACCAACGGTCATTTTACCTTTTAATTGATTTTCGATATAATCGATAACGTTGCTATCTTTGTAAAGAGCGTTCAAAAGTTCTTTCCAAGCGTCGTCGGAAAGATTAATTACACCTGATTTAGCAGAAGACGTGCCTATTGCACCGTTGCTATCTTTACTCTTCGTCCAACCGGTGGGGGAAGTTTTGGGGAATTTAGTAAGTTCCGTGTCTATTGAACCAAAATCAAAAGTAGCATTGCTGACATATTTATCGTCAGTTTGAGTATAGGTATAGTTTGGCGTACTATCTTTGTCATCAGTATCGGTACAAGCAACTGCAAATAGCGAAAAGCATAATACGCAAATCAATGATAACGCTAATAATAATTTGGTTTTGTAGTTTTGGAATAAATTTTTTCTCGTCATAATTCACCTTTGATGTAATTGTTGTCTTTACTAGGGTTATATATACATAATATATAACGCATTGAATTAATTATATATTATTTTCTGTTAAAAATCAACTGTAAACAATAACAATATGCATTATGTTTTTAAAATTTACTTAAAAAGTTTAACATTGAACATACTAAGTTGCGTGAAAAAAGTAAAAATAAACAAAAAGAAAGTAAATAGCAAGAAAAATAACGTTTTTGCGGTTATAACAGGCGCAGTTGCAGGATTGGTTAACGGAGTTTTTGGCGGTGGCGGGGGAATGATTGTTGTTCCTATGTTAACGCTTTTAATGAAAAGGGAACAAAAGAAAGCGCATGCGACTGCAATTTTGATAATTTTACCATTGTCTATAACTAGCGGTCTTTTTTATTTAGCTTTTGGCAATTTTAATCTAAACGTCGGGTTGCCAGTTGGAATAGGTGTTATTGTTGGTGGGATTATAGGTGCGTTAGCGCTCTCTAAACTTTCGTCAAAATGGGTTTCTATAATTTTTTGTGTTATTATGGCGCTTGCAGGTTTTAAGATGTTGGTATTTTAGGAGAAAAAGTAATTTTATGGAATTTGTTTTATATATAGTTGCGGGACTACTCGGTGGTGTTTTAGGTGGCATGGGAATGGGTGGTGGAACGGTTTTAATTCCATTACTTAATATTTTTTATGGGGTTGGTCAACATACCGCACAGGCAGTAAATTTAGTTAGTTTTATTCCTATGGCAATAGTTGCTCTAATTTTTCATCTTAAAAATAAACTTGTTGAGTTTGATAAAATATTGTTAATAGCTGTTCCTGGTATATTTGCTTGCATTTTAGGGTGTTATATTGCAAGAGCAATTACTGGTGATTTACTTAGAAGATGTTTTGGTGGTTTCTTAATACTTCTTTCTGCTTTTCAACTTGTTTTGCAATTTAAAAATGCAGAATGATTTGTGCAAATTGACAACTACTTAAAACGCAGTAAAATTGTTAAAATCTGGTTTATATTGTAAAATAATGTAATTTTCTAATTAAAACCTTGCGAAAATTAATTTTAAAAAATAATTGCAAAAAAAATTGCACAAATTTCAAAAAAAGGTATGTACAAACACAATATATTGTGATATAATTACCTAAAAATAAACATATGGCATGGTGATTAAATTGGAAAGAATTGCAATTATTGATTTAGGCTCGAATACAGCTAGGTTACTTTTAGTGGACGTTTTAGAAAACGGGCATTTTCAAATAGTTGACCAACTTAAGGAGTCGCCTAGAATTGGCGAAGGAATGGAGAGAGATGGGTTTTTAAAACCTGCAAGAATACAAGAAACTATTAAAACGTTAAAGATGTTTAGAAAACTTTGCGACGTTAACGGTATTGAGAGAATTATCGCCGTAGCAACGGCTGCCGTTCGTCGTGCGAAAAATCAACGTAGTTTTTTAGACGAAGTTTCTGCAACTTGCGGTATTAAACTTCGTGTTTTAACTGCGGAAGAAGAAGCGATTTACGTTTATAGGGGTGTTATCAACACAATGGATATTCCCAAAGGTTTAATTTTGGAAATCGGTGGTGGTAGCACTAAAATTGTTTATTATAATAGACGTAATTTGCTTAATTATGAGACGTTACCTTTTGGTGCAATAACTTTAACGGAGTTGTTTGCGGGTGATGGTTTGACGCTAGAAGAACACGCTGAAAAGGTTGAAGAATTTATTGTTGAACAACTTAGTAAAATCGAGTGGTTGAAAGACGTTGACCCCGAAGTTCAAATGATAGGTGTGGGTGGTTCGTTTAGAAATTTATGTCGAATGACAAAGATAATGAAGAAATACCCGCTTAAAACTATACATAACTATGTTGTTAACGACCAAGACTTTAACCACGTTTATAGTTTGTTAAAATCTCTTAATCTTGATGGAAAGAAAAAGATTAAAGGGCTTTCAAGTGATAGGGCGGATATTTTGCCTGCTGCTTTTGCTGTTATTTCTGCCTTTAAGAAATACATGAATCTTGATAAAATGGTTATTAGTGGTAGTGGCTTGCGTACTGGTATTATCTATAATTATGCAGTTCCTACTACATTAGATAAACCTATATCGGACGTTTTAACGTTCAGTTTGAACAGTCTTGTTGATTTTCACGCTTGCGACCAAAAACATACTGAGCAGGTTGTTAATTTATCCGTTCAATTGTTTAAACAATTGAGAGTTTTGCATAAATTCCCAAGACAATATTTAAAAATTCTTAAAGTTGCGGCGTATTTACATGAATCTGGAAAAAGTGTTAGTTTTTATAATTATGAAAAGCATAGTGGCTATATAATACTAAATTCAAATGTGTGCGGTATAAGCCATAAAGATTTAGTTATGGCATCATTTGTAGCGGCGAATACAGCAATAGAAGATATCAATCCGTTTGATTGGGCAAGGTATCGTGATCTTGTATGTGATGAAGACGTTGATGCTGTGAGAAAAATGGGTACGATTTTAAGAATTGCTGATTGCTTAGATAGAAGTTTATCTTCGGTAGTAAGAGGAATAAATTGCGATATTCTTGGTGATTCTGTAATAATGAAAACGGAAGTTGACGGAGATGCGTCGCTTGAGATAAATTCCGCATTAGAGATTGGTTCGGATTTCAGAAAAATCTTTAAGAAAAATTTAGAAATTTTATAATTAAGACATAAACGCCGTGCGTGCACGGCGTTTACTTTAGGTGGTATTTATGGCGATTGAAAAATTAGCAATTGATTTTGATAGCGTTTATACAAATATATATGTCGTTGGTAGTGGGCTTGTGTTGAGTGAGCACACGGTAGTTGCGATTTCGCAAGATGAAAAAAGTCAGGTAAAAGCGATTGGTGATGAGGCACGTAAACTGATGGGAAAGACTGCGAAAAACACAAAAATTGTTTTTCCTGTTTTTGAAGGCGAAATTGTTAATGACAAGGTAGCATCGGAATTACTTAAAGCATTTTTAAGTAAGCTTGGTTCAAAAAGTAATGTGTCGGGTAGCAAAGTGTTGTTTTCCGTGCCATGCGGTGTTACTGCGGATATTATTGAAAAATATAAAAAAATAGCAAAAAACTGTGGTTTGGGCAAGATTTATTTTGCTGAATCTCCCATTTTATCTGCATTAGGTCAACGTATTCCACTTAATGATTCATCTCCGTGTTTTGTGGTGGATATGGCTGGTGGTACGACAAATATTGCCGCAGTATCTTTAGATGGGGTTATTGCTGGTGTTTCAGTAAATTTTGGCGCTAATAAAATTTGTACGGATATTATTGACTATCTGTCTTATAACTACGGCATACAAATTGGGTTGCCAACAGCCGAAAGATTGAAGAATGAAATAGGAAGTCTAGATGAATTTGATAAACTTTCTACGGTTGTTAATGGACGTGACGTAAAGACGGGTGCGCCTTGTTCTAGGTGTATTAAGGCGTCGGATATATACGAACCGGTGAAAAAATATTTCGATAAAATTTCTGAACTTGTGCTTTCAATGTTAAAGAAACTTCCGCCGGAGGTTTCTGCTGAAATAAGGCACGCTGGTGTTTATTTGTCTGGTGTTGGGGCAAATCTATATGGCTTAAAAAGTTATTACGAGAAAATATTAAATATTCAGGTTAACGTGGCTGAAAATCCTGAAAGTTCGGTTGCCATTGGTGGTGGAACGGCAATAGCTGATAAAGATTTATTAAAGAAAATTGCCTTGTCTATTTAATTTTAACATTAAACCGCAAGATTTTACTTTTTTAGTTAAAACTTGCGGTCTTTTTTTGTTTAAAATTGTATGCAAGGTGTAATTATGGCAAAAAAAATCGTTGTTGCCTCCGGAAAAGGTGGCGTTGGAAAAACTACGGTCACGGTAAATTTAGGAGTTGCGCTCTCAAGTCTTGGATTACGAGTTGCGCTCGTTGACCTTGATTTTGGATTAAATAATTTAGACGTGGTTATGGGTGTGGAAAACCGAGTGGTTTTTGATTTATTGGACGTGTTTGAGGGGCGTTGTAGATTAAAGCAAGCATTGGTGCAAAGTAATGATAGGAAAAATCTATTTATTTTACCATCTGGAAAGATAGATTTTTCTAAGCACATAACAGGGCAAAACGTTAAATTGCTTATAGAGAAAATGAATTCAGTATTTGATTACGTGATAATCGACGCACCGGCTGGAATTGATTTGGGGTTTCACAGGGCAGTATCTTGTGCAGACGAAGCTTTAGTTGTTGTGACGCCAAATCTTACGAGTTTAAGAGATGCGGATAAGGTAGTTTCAATTTTACAGTCGTATAGATTAGACAAAGTATCGTTAGTGATAAATCGTGCTCGTGGTGATTTGATAGTGAACAAAAAAATGATATCGCCCACTGATATTGAACTATTGCTAAAAACGAACCTAATTGCAATTTTGCCAGAAGAAGATGCTGTTTTTTTATCTAGTGGAACGCTTAGTAAAAAATGTGATTCGTATAGGGCGTATAGAACGTTTGCGTTAAATCTTAAAAACGGCACGAAAAAACTGTTTGATACGACGTGTAAGTATTCTGGTTTTTTTGGAAGTATTCGTAGGAGTATTAAAAAAAGTGTATGAAAAATAAGAGCCGAGAAATTATGAGAGTGCAAAACGTTATAGACAGCGATAGACTTAACGTGGGGAAAGGGTTTACCGACTTATTTGTTGAAGACTTTTCTAAACTTGTGCAAGATTATTTTGAAATAGAAAAACAACCGATTTTAAATATTGCAAAAGATAAAAATGGCTATAAAGTCGAAATTTCATTTTACACAAATAGAGTAAAACCCTTTAATTCCATAGTGGACTAAAGTCAAGTAAAAAACTAACTAAAAACGCATTGATTATGTGTGACATAGTTGGCGCTGTTGTTGTGGAAAAAATGAAAACGTATTATAAAACGAAAACTTCTTGCTGTTTTCGTTTTTATTTTTGATATTGAAATAAACGCGCTAAATTGTAAGATAATTATTGACAAAGCAAACGCGCGTGTGTATAATATAATTAATACTTTACTAGCAATTTGAGGAGTTAAAATGAAAAATTATTATTTAGCAATTGATATAGGTGCATCAAGTGGTAGACATATTTTAGGATGTATTGAAAATGGTAAACTTGTTCTTGAAGAAGTTTTTAGATTTAAGAACGGCGCAACTATCCAAGGAGATAAACTTGTTTGGGAGCATGAATCCTTGTTTAATAGTATCGTAGAAGGATTGAAAAAGTGTAAGGAAATAGGCAAAGTTCCTTGCTGTATTGGTATTGATACTTGGGGTGTTGATTACGCACTTTTAGACGCAAACGACCAAGTTATTGGCGAAATTTATTCTTATAGAGATGATAGAACTCAAAAAGTAATTGACGAAGTTTACACTTTGGTTAGTGAAAAAGAATTGTATGCTAGAACGGGCATAAAAAAGCAAGTTTTTAACACTATTTTCCAACTTTATGCCGATAAAAAATCTGGTAAACTTGATAAGGCTAAATCCTTTTTAATGATGCCAGATTACTTGCATTTCCGTTTGACAGGCGTTAAGAAAAACGAATATACAAACGCATCTACAACCGGACTTTTAAATGCAAAAACACGTTCTTGGGATTTAGACGTTATGGACAAGTTGGGTATAAAAACGGATATTTTTATGCCGTTATCTTTACCGGGAAGTGAAGTTGGTCGCTTAAGACAAGAACTTGTAGATGAAATTGGCTTTAACGCTACGGTGTGTCTACCTGCAACGCACGATACTGCAAGCGCTGTTATGGCTGTACCAAATAAAGGTACGCCGTTATATATTTCAAGCGGTACTTGGTCGTTAATGGGTATTGAAAGTCAAGATGAAAATACTAGCGACTTGGCAGACGTGAGCGGATTTACCAACGAAGGCGGTTACAATAAGAGTGTTAGATTCCTTAAAAACATTATGGGACTTTGGATGATTCAATGTGTTAAGAAAGAATTAAACGATAAATACAGTTTTATTGATTTCGTTGATTTAGCAAGAGATGCAGAAGGTTTTGAAAGCGTTGTTGACGTTAATGATTTATCTTTCTTTGCGCCTGAAAGTATGATTCAGGCCATTAAGGATTATTGTGCTAAAACGTCACAAAAAGTTCCTGAAACTGTGGGCGAAGTTGTTCGTTGTATTTACAAGAGCCTTGCAATCAGTTATAGAGATACCGTTGAGCAAATTGAAAAGATAACAGGCAAGAAGTTTGACACTATTAATATTGTCGGTGGTGGATGCCAAAACGTACTTCTCAATGAATTTACGGCAAAATATACGGGAAGAAAGGTTGTAACAGGGCCTATTGAGGCAACTGCAACTGGAAATCTTTTGGCGCAAATGCTTGCTAGTGGAGAAGTTTATTCACTAGACGAAGGTAAAGACATAATTGCAAATTCATTTGATATAAAGGCTATTAACTAAAGCGAGGATTATTATGAAAAACGTTTTTGACGTATTAAAAGAAAGGGGTTTTATTAAACAAACCGTATTTGAAGAAGAACTTTATGAATTATTAGGAAAACAAAGCGTTCCATTTTACGTAGGCTTTGACCCAACTGCGGACAGTTTACATATCGGTCACTATATCCCGATAATGGCAATGGCGTGGATGCAAAGATATGGTCATAAACCAGTTGCGTTAATAGGCGGGGGTACGGCAATGATTGGAGACCCGTCTGGTAGAAGTGACATGCGCTCTATGATGACAAAAGAAACTATTGCACACAACTGCAACTGCTTCAAATCTCAAATGGGTAGATTTATCCGTTTTGAAGGCGAAAATAACGCTATTATGGTAAATAATGGCGACTGGTTATTAAACCTAAACTACGTTGACTTTTTGCGTGATATAGGCGTGCATTTCTCTGTAAATAAAATGCTAACCGCAGAATGCTTTAAGACGAGAATGGAAAAGGGGTTATCTTTCCTTGAATTTAACTATATGTTGATGCAAGGATACGATTTTTTAAAACTTTATCAAGATTACGGCGTTCAACTTCAACTTGGTGGTGACGACCAATGGAGTAATATGCTTGCAGGTGCTAATCTTATTCGTAAAAAGGAAAGCAAGCCTGCTTACGCTATGACTTTCACCTTGCTTTTAACTAGTGAAGGCAAGAAAATGGGTAAAACAGCAAAAGGTGCGCTTTGGCTTGACGAAAATAAAACAACTCCTTATGAATTTTATCAATATTTCCGTAACGTTGAAGACGTTAAGGTTGAAGAGTGTATGCGTCTTTTGACTTTTATGGAAATGGATGAAATTAAAGAATTAACTAAGTATAACGACGAAAGAATGAATCTTGCTAAAGAAAGATTAGCGTTTGAGGTTACTAAATTAGTTCACGGGGAAGAGAAGGCTCTTTCTGCACAAAAGCAAGCAAAAGCAGCGTTTGGTGGTGGTGATGCTGGAGATATGCCTACCGCTGAAATTGATGCTACAACTACACTTTTAGCAGACGTTTTAGTTGCCGTTGGCCAAGCAAAATCCAAAGGCGAAGCAAAACGTTTGATTGAAGGCGGTGGCGTTTCTGTTAACGACACAAAAATCGTAGACCCGTTTGGCACGTTGCCAAAAGACGTTGTGAATAGTAAAGAGTTCGTATTGCATAAGGGTAAAAAAGTACACATTAAAGTAGTGTTAAAATGAGTAACGGATATTTTACCGTTTTAGGCGAAAAGGAAAATCTTATTGTTATAGAACGTTCAAAATTTATTTGCTATATTAAGCCCGTTGAAGATGAAATTGATGCTAAAAATTACGTTGAAAGCATAAGAAAAAAGCACTCGTTAGCAAACCATTGTTGCTATGCCTATATTGCCGACGACAAAGGATTAGTACAAAAATTTTCCGACGACGGAGAACCGCAAGGCACGGCGGGACTGCCTATGCTTGAGGTAT
Organism: Clostridia bacterium; assembly: GCA_017648525.1. Classification (GTDB taxonomy): domain Bacteria; phylum Bacillota; class Clostridia; order Christensenellales; family Borkfalkiaceae; genus UBA1259. The sequence continues at coordinate 4,428 of JAGCIP010000099.1, read as the reverse complement.
TAAAAAATAAAAAGATTTTTAAGACGGTTGCGGTTGTTGTTAGGTATTTTGGTGGAATTAAATTAGGCACGGGTGGGCTTACTAGAGCATACGCTGGGTCGGTTGCAGACTGTTTGTCGGTTTCAGACGTTGTGTCAATGGAGCAAGCGTCAATTTGCAAGGTAGACTGCGATTACGATGGCTATTCTATCTTGCTTAAAGCCTTAAACTATAATGGCGTAAGCGTTGTAAATACCGATTTTTCTAATAAAGTTACCGTTTTTTTTGCGGTCAAAACTGAAGTTGAAAGTGATTTTATAGATAAAATTATTGATGCCTTTAACGGAAAAATTCAAATTGAAAAAATTGAAAATAGATATTTTGCTTTTAGGTGAGATATGCCACAAATAACCGATATTACATATCAAACTAAAAATAAATCAAGATGTAATTTATTTGTTGACGGCGAGTTTTTTTCTGGCGTATCGCTTGAAACTGTTTTGAAATTTCGGCTTAAAGTTGGTGACCAAGTTGAAACTGAAAATTTAACCGAAATTTTAATACAAAACGAGCGCTCAGAAGCCTTAAATAAGGCAGTTGCATATATATCAAAATATCTTAAAACCAAGCGAGAAGTAAAAGATTATCTTATTAGAAAGGGGTATTCTGAAGAAATTGCTTGGTATTGCGTCGATAAGTTAAAAGAATACGATTACGTTAATGATACGGAGTATTCGAAACGCTACGTTGAATCGGTTTCTAAAAATCAAGGTAGACGGCTTGTTGAATACAAGTTAATGATGAAAGGCGTAAAAAAACAAGATATTGCTACGGCTTATGATGAAAGCACAGTTGATGCAAAAGAAAACGCAAAAGCATTAGCAATAAAATATCTAAAAAATAAGGAAAAAACAAAGGAAAACAAGGCTAAAGCATATAGGTATTTAATAGGGCGTGGTTTTACGCACGAAGAGGCGGGATACGCACTATCCAATTATGGTGAAGGGGACTAAATGGAGCGTGTTTTAAGTGTGGCTCAAATGCGTTCGGCGGACGAGTACACTATCAAAAATTTAGGCGTTGACGAAATAGAACTTGTTTATCGTGCCGGTAAAAGCGTTGCCGACGAAATAATTAAACGATTTCGTGGCGGGCGAGTGCTTGTTTGTATAGGCAAAGGTAATAACGGCGCTGATGGGCGAGTTGTTGCCGAAATATTATCAAAAACGCACGGATTTTCAGTAACTACGCTTTTATCAACTCATATTACTCAAAGTGTGTTTGAAAGGCGTTTTGATATTGTCGTTGATTGTTTATTTGGCACAGGATTAAATAGAGAAGTAGACGGAAAATATAAATCCCTAATTGAAAATATCAACAACCTTAACGCTTTTGTTGTTTCTTGTGATATTCCTAGCGGGTTAAACGGAGATAACGGCAATGTTTTAGGCGTCGCAGTAAAAGCAAACTTAACCGTTGCTATTCAAGAATATAAACTTGGACATTTCTTAAATGATGGACCTGATTATTGCGGTGAAGTAATCGCAAAAGACATAGGCATAAGTATTTGGGAAGACGAGTGTATTCATAAAATAAGTGATTTAGATGCATATAAATTCTTTCAACCAAGGCTTAAAAACGTTAATAAAGGCACATTTGGAAAGGCTTGTGTAATAGGCGGTAGTAAAAACCTTTTAGGTGGTGTGTTGTTATCGTATAACGCTTTAACTACGTTGACGGTTGGTGCAGGTTATTCATATTTATACGTCCCTGAAAGTTTGTTTTCTACTTATGCGCTAAAAGTTCCCGAAATTATACTTTCAACTTTTAAAGATGATGGCGAAAGTATTGTATTCGACAAAAGAGCGTTAGATAGTGTAATGAATTTTAACTCGATTACCATAGGTATGGGCTGTGGGATAAGTAAGCAGATTTACGACTGCATTTGTTACTTGCTTAAAAATTATAAAGGCAAACTCATCATTGATGCGGATGGCTTAAATTGCTTAGCTAAACACGGCGTTGAAGTACTAAAAGACAAAGTTTGTTCTGTTGTCTTGACTCCGCACGTTCTTGAGTTTGCTAGACTTTGCGGTGTTGATAAAAATTTAATTTCAACTAATCCTATCGACTATGCTAAAAACTTTGCCAAAGAATATAATATTGTTTTATTATTAAAAAGTGCCGTCAGTATTATAACGAACGGCGTTGATACCTTTATAAACGTTACAGGTACGCCGGCTATGGCTAAAGCAGGTAGTGGAGACGTTTTGTCGGGTGTTTTATGTGGTGTTCTGGCTAGGACGGACGGCGTTTTTATGGAAACTGTTGCGTCTGCTTATTTGTTTGGTAGAGCGGGCGAAATGGCAAGTGTAAAAAGTAACGAATATTCAGTTATCGCTAGTGATATAGTCGCATGTTTGCCAGATGCAATAAATTCGCTTAATTAAAAGATGAAATAATTAATTCCGTTACTAAACAATAATATAATTCCATATACGTTTAGGGCTATAAATAACGGCATTAATATCATCATAAATAGACTTTTTAATCTATACTTAAATATAAACATTGAAATAAAAATTGCGGTTGCTCCGCCTAAAAAACCAGCAAGTAATAGTTTGGTGTCGCTGATTGCAATGTTTTCTTCGTCACCATCTTCACGGGCTTTCTTTTGAAAGCGTAACATTAACGCACCGTATAGATTTATTGCTAAAATATAAACGATTATTAAAACGTAAAAAATTATAGGCATAAAATTCTCTATAAATATTGTGTGCTAATTTAATAGTTTTATTATGTTTAAGAGAAAATTATATATTACAAAAGGGGTATATTATGAAATGTATGTTTTGCGGGTGCTTTGATAGTAAAGTAATTGATTCTCGCGCAGCAGAAGACGGTACTATTATTCGTAGAAGACGTGAATGTACGAATTGTGGAAAGCGTTTTACCACTTACGAAACGGTAGAAAACACGCCTATTTTCGTTATTAAAACTAACGGTGCACGCCAAGCGTTTGACCCGAATAAAATACGCAACGGCATTATTAAAGCGTGTGAAAAAAGACCTGTTCCTGCAAGCACGATTGATAGAATTGTTGAAGATATTCAAAAGAAAATCTACAATTCTTTAGCACAAGAAGTTACGAGTAAAGAACTTGGTGAAATGGTTTGTGAAGCGCTAAAGGAAACTGACGAAGTTGCTTACGTGCGTTTTGCGTCTGTTTATCGTTCATTTACAGACACCACTTCATTTATTAAAGAATTGGAAAAAATGGTAAAAAAAGATAAATAATTTACTTTGGAGAAAATTATGAATAAATGGGATGAAAGATTTATGAATCTTGCGGAAACCGTTGCGAGCTGGTCTAGTTGTTATCAAGAAAATAGACACGTTGGGGCGGTTATAGTCAAAGATAAGCGTATACTTACAACGGGGTACAACGGTGCATCTAGCGGTATTGAAAGTTGTGCGGAGCGTGGCGAGTGTTTGCGTCGTGTAAGAAATATTGCAAGCGGTACTATGCAAGAAGTTTGTTATGCCGTTCACGCAGAACAAAACGCAATTATTCAAGCGGCGAAACTTGGCGTAAGTTTAGAAGGGGCAACTATGTACGTTACGCATCAGCCTTGCGTTATTTGTACTAGAATGATTTTAAACTCTGGAGTTAAGAAAGTTATATATAAAAACGGTTATCCAGACGAATTTGCACTAGAACTTTTCAAACAATCTAACGTAGAATTAATAAAATATTCAGATTTAGAAAAAAACTAGTTAAATATGCTTGCAAAAAAAATGAAAATGAGATAGAATATATCGTGCCGTGTGTGGCACGAATATTTTGGAGAGCTATCGAAGTGGTCATAACGAGGCGGTCTTGAAAACCGTTTGGGTGAAAGCCCACGGGGGTTCGAATCCCTCGCTCTCCGCCAACGGAAGACAAATCCGAATTTGTTTCGGGTTTGTCTTTTGTTTTGTGTATAATAGTAGAGGGGTTCGAATTGGGAGAAAATTTGCTTGCAAATTTCGCGTAGGGTAAACAGTAGACACCTACTGTTTATCGGGAGGCTCGAGAGAAGCGAATCCCTCATTCTCCGCCAGCAAAAAACGCCAAATGGTAATAGGTTTTTAGGGCTGTTCATAAATTAAAAAAGAGTTATAGCGGGGTGCTATAACTCTTTTGACTTTTTAATTATTATAACGTGGTTTAATAAACTTTGAGGTTATTGAACAATATTTAATGCGTCGAATTCTACGTGGCAAGACAAGACGTCTGTTTTTTTGTAGCCAAAAGATTTAAAAATCTTTTCAAGTAAAAGCATCATTTTTTGCATATAAGTTACAATATAACCTTCTGCAACCATGTGTCCAGTAGAAGAGTTCTTTCGCCCTGCGTAATCCCATCTCTTATCGATATAGCCTTCGTGGCGAGTACCACTATATGTA
>JAGCIP010000098.1 GCA_017648525.1 Clostridia bacterium | reverse complement strand
GTTGTAGTTGATAACGACATTGACGTAACGTCAAAGACTTTCTCTTCAATGGGTAGTAGTTGGTTCAAGGGTACGTTTGACGGACTTGGACACGTAGTTAATGGATTTACGCCCGCAAGTGCGCATGGTATGTTTGGTACTGTAACAGCAGAAGCCGTTATTAAGAATTTAGCTCTTGTAAACATTGGTCCCACGGAATTTAACGTATTTAGTTATGATTTTAGCGGAACACTTGATAACGTTTACGTTCAAGGTGCGCTTTCATTTAAGGATACTTATCGTGGCGTAGCAAACGTAAAATCATCTTCTGCGCAAATCAATAATTGTATCGTGGATATTTCTGGGCTATCACTACCTGCATTCCAATGCTCACAAGGCGTTCAACCTATTGTAAGCAACAGTTATGCAATCGGCGATACTATGGCTGGATTTATTGGTTATCAAAAAACACTTAAAGATGGTGGCGAACTATTCTCGACATATAAAGAGTTCAGCGATGCTAGAATAAGCGATATTACTTCTACAAATAATTTCAATAAATACTGGAATTTGACTGGTGATGCTACTAATGGCTACACCTTGAAGTTTGGTAATGCTGTAGTTGGAACTACGGTTGCTAATGCTTAATAATTTTACTTTTAACAACTAAAAGACAGATATAGCAGTTTGGCTATTGAAAAATAGCCAAACTGCGAAATCAGTCTATGATTATTGAACTTTTATATATAATAAATCCTGAAATAATAGGTGGTTTATGCAAAAAGTTTTTGATGCGATTTTTGAAGAAATTAACTTTAAATTTCCAAATTATTGCGTTTTTAACAAAAGTGATAGCGGACTAAAAATAGAGAGTGCTAAAGGATTTTTGCGTGTTTGTTACAATAACAACGCACAATTATTAAGAGCGGGCTTGATAGTTAAAGCAAACGGTTTAGATTTGGAATACACTATCGAAGAACAACCACGTTTTGATAATCTATGCTTTATGGTGGATTGTTCTAGGAACTCTGTTAAAAACGTTGAGAGTGTTAAAAAATTGATTAGAAACCTAGCAATGCTTGGTTACAATTCGTTAATGCTCTATACAGAAGACGTTTATGAAGTTAAAAACGAAAAGTTATTCGGTTATTTACGTGGTAAATACACGATAGACGAACTTAAAGATTTAGATTCTTATGCAGTTTCGTTAGGAATTGAACTGATTCCATGTATTCAAACGCTTGCGCATTTAAACCAACTTTCAAGATATTCAAACAGATATATACCGTTTGATTGTTCGGACATCTTATTGGTTAATAACGATAGAACGCACCAACTTATAGAAAATATTTTCTCTACTTTAAGAGAATGTTTTACAACCAACCGAATTCACATAGGTATGGACGAGGCGGGTATGTTGGGGCGTGGAAGATATTTAGCGATTAACGGTTATAAAGATAGAGTAACTATACTCAAAGAGCATTTAAGTCGAGTGTGTGAAATTGCCGAAAAATACGACTTTGAACCTATCATTTGGAGTGATATGTTCCGCAATGAATTTAATTGTGATAAATATAAAAACAAAGATGGCAAGGTTGAAATCCCTAAAGAAGTAATAGATTCTATCCCAAAAAATTTATCACTTTGTTACTGGGATTATCACGGATTAACAAAAGAGTATTTCTACGACGGATTAGAAATGCATAAACAATATAAAAACCCAGTTTGGTTTGCAGGCGGAACAGCAATGGCTAACCGTGGCATACTCCCGCACTTACAGTATTCTTTTAAGATTGCTGAAAGTGCAATTACCGCAGCATTAGAATTCGGCGTTAAAAATCTTATAGAAACAATGTGGGGTGATAATGGTGGCGAATGTTCAGTTTTTGCCGTTTTACCAGCGCTTGCACATTATTCTTATACAGCGTTAGGCTGTTCTAGCGAAAGGCTAAAAAAAGAGTTTTATGCATTAACGGGGCATAACTTTGACGATTTTATTCGTCTTGATTATCCGCAAACTTTCTGCGGAAAATATACAGACGATATTGCAAATCCTGCTAAATACGGTTTGTATAATGACGTGTTTACGGGGTATTTAGACCCGATTCTAAACGCTAATGATAAAAAATATTTTATTCAGGCTTGTGAAGAACTTAAAAAATGCAAAGAAGGACAATATTTTTATTTGTTTAAGACGGCATACGCCCTTTCAGACCTTTTATATTATAAATATGGTTTAGGAATTGAAATTAGAAAAGCCTATAAGGAAAAAAACAATGAAGAATTAAGGGTTTGTCTTAAAAACTTAGATTATTGTATTAGAAAATTAGAAATTTTAATTAGATTATATAGAAAGCAATGGCTTATAGAAAACAAACCGCACGGTTTTGAAATACAAGAAATTCGTTTGGGTGGTCTTTTAGAAAGATTAAAAGGTTGCAAACTTAGACTTAAAGATTATTTGAACGGAAAAATAGATAAAATTGACGAACTTGATGAGTGCTTAATTGCTGATGCTGTTGGGCGGGTTAAACCTAATAATAGATGTGATGAATATTCTTATATGTCCATTGCAAGCGTAAACAGTTTCGACGGTTATACTTATATAGATGTTTAATAGGAGCAATTATGGAAGAAAATATTGTAAGACTTAAGAAAAAGAAGACTATCGGTGGAAAACAAAAACTAATATTTATCATTGCGTGCTTAACTATTCCTGTACTGCACTGGCTTGTATTTTGGTTATACGTTAACTTTCAATCAATTTTACTTGCATTTCAGAATATGCGTACTCTTGAATTTACTTTTGAACATTTTGAAACAGTTTTTAGTAAGTTTAGAAAAGGTGGGGAATTATTTATTGCAATAAGTAATACTACTAAATATTTCTTGTCT
>JAGCIP010000097.1 GCA_017648525.1 Clostridia bacterium | reverse complement strand
CTTAAAAGCACAAAAGATTATGAACACAAAAGGCTCAATGAAACTTACAGGGGTTAACGATAGCATTATGGAAGTTTTTGACATTACGGGCTTTTTAGACATTTTAACTATAGAATAATCTTAATTTTAATGCGTGAGTAGAAACAACTGCACTACAAGCACGTTATAAGTATAAATAAGCCCTGATGAAACGTTATTTCATCAGGGCGTTTATTTTATATAATTTCTTTATTTTAGCCGTTTAAAATGCTGGTTAATTCGGTTATTACTTCTTTTGTAGGGGTGGGGAGTTTGCCAAACGGAAAAGGCATGCCTAAATTATCGTATTTTGCTTGGCAGAGTTTCTTAAAGGGCAAAAGTTCAACCTTGTCTATGCAAGCGTAATCTTTGATTATTTCTTTTAGCCTTAATATATTGACCTTGTCGTCGTTTATAGTGGGAATTATTACTTGACGAATAGTGGTCGGGATTTTTCTATCGTTTAGCAATCTTAAAAACTTTAAAACGATTGACAACTCACAGCCAACGTGATTTATATAATCTTTATCATTAGTGTATTTTATATCAAGCAAAACTCTATCTGTAACTTCAAGTAACTCTAACACGTTGTCGTTTATAATACTACCAGAAGTGTCAAGACAAGTGTTGATGCCACGCTCTTTGCAAAGGGAAAAAACCTTTTTGACAAACGGCGCTTGAACTAACGGCTCTCCACCAGAAAGGGTTATTCCGCCGGCTTTTCCAAAGTATTCTTTATAACGGCAAGCTTTTTCTACCACTTGTTCTGCGGTGTAAGTATTTCCGCCGTTAATAGCCCAAGTGTCGGGGTTATGACAGCAAGCGCACCTTAAATTACAGCCTTGCATAAAAACCACGTATCTAACGCCCGGTCCGTCAACCGTGCCAAGACTTTGAAAGGAATTGATTTTTCCTAAAACTTCATTACAGACTGTCATGGAAAGTCCTTGATATAACTTCTCTTTGTTGCTCTAAAGAAAGTTTGTTAAAGTTTACCGCATACCCCGAAACTCTTATGGTTAGGTTGGGGTATTTTTCTGGGTTTTCATAAGCATCCATTAACGTTTCACGATTTAACACGTTAACGTTTATATGGTGTGCGTTTTTCTTAAAGTAACCGTCTAAGATATTAACTAAATTTTCAAGTCTATCGTCTTGGTTTTTGCCAAGAGCGTCGGGGGTGATAGAAAAGGTATTTGAAATACCGTCACGGCAGTCGTCGTAACTGATTTTAGCCACCGAGTTAAGAGATGCAAGCGCACCGTTTTCTTCTCTGTTATGCATAGGGTTAGCGCCGGGGGCAAATGGGGAGAAAGCTGTTCTTCCGTCTGGCGTTGCGCCCGTGTTTTTGCCGTACATAACGTTAGAAGTTATAGTTAATACCGAAAGGGTATGTTCGGCGTTGCGATATGTAGGGGTTTTTCTAAGTTCGGTTATTACTTGGTGAGTAAGTTCTTTTGCTATTAAATCAACCCTATCGTCGTCGTTGCCAAACTTGGGAAAGTCCCCACTTCTTTCAAAGTCCACGATAAATCCGTTTTCATTTTTAACGGCACTAACGTTTGCGTGCTTAAATGCCGAAAGCGAGTCGGCTACAACCGAAAGTCCTGCTACGCCAAACGCCATAAATCTACCGACGTTAGTATCGTGGAGAGCCATTTGCGTTTTTTCGTAAGCGTATTTATCGTGCATATAGTGAATAACGTTCATAGTGTTAACGTAAAGGCGCATTAACCAGGCAATATAAACGTCATAGCGCTCTTTAACGCTGTCGTAATCAAGATTTTCAAGCACGGGCATTTGCGGGCCTATATGAATATTACTAGTTGCGTCGTAACCACCGTTAAGCGCAATTAAAAGCAATTTTGCAAGGTTGCAACGTGCACCGAAAAACTGCATTTGTTTGCCTACTTTCATTGCCGAAACACAACAAGCGATAGCGTAATCATCACCGTAGATGGGGCGCATAACGTCGTCGTTTTCATATTGAATTGAATCGGTGTCGCAAGAAACCTTGGCACAGAATTTTTTGAAAGGTTCAGGGAGGTTGTTAGACCATAGCACGGTAAGGTTTGGCTCGGGTGACGGGCCTAAAGTGTACAAGGTATTAAGCATACGGAAACTCGTTTTACTAACTAGCGTTCTGCCGTCTTCACCCATACCGCCAACAGCCTCGGTTATCCACATGGGGTCGCCACCGAAAAGTTCGTTGTATTCAGGTGTTCTTAAGTGGCGGGCAAGTCTTAATTTTATTACGAAATCGTCCATAAGTTCTTGCGCTTTAAGTTCGTTAAGAGTGCCGTTAGCAAGGTCACGTTCAATATAAATATCAAAGAAAGTGCTAACCCTACCAAGCGACATAGCCGCACCGTTTTGTTCTTTTATTGCGCCAAGATATGCAAAATACGTCCATTGTATTGCTTCTTTTGCGTTTTTTGCTGGCATTGAAATATCGTATCCGTAAGACTTTGCCATTTCTTTTAAATAGCCCAAAAAGGCTATTTGTTGATAAAGTTCTTCGTCAAGGCGAATAGTGTCTACGTTAAAATCGCCGTTAGCAAGGCTGTCTTTGTCTTTTTGTTTTTCTTCTATAAGTTTATCCACGCCGTAAAGCGCAACTCTGCGGTAGTCGCCTATAATTCTACCCCTACCGTAAGCATCGGGAAGACCTGTAATAACGTGGCATTTTCTTGCAAGACGCATTTCTTCTGTATAAGCACGGAAAACTCCGTCGTTATGAGTGGTGCGGAAACGAAATTCTTCCTTAACTTTTTCGCTCAAAGTATAGCCGTAAGATTCACAGGCTTGCTTAACCATTCTCATACCGCCAAAGGGGTTAACACCACGCCTTAACGGGCTATCAGTTTGTAAACCGACGATAAGTTCGTTTTCCTTATCGATATAGCCAGGAGCATAACTTGTTAGCGACGAAACGGTTGAAGTGTCGATATCTAATACACCACCCGCTTTACGTTCAAGCGCAAAAAGTTTATTTACTTTTTCCATAAGATTGTTAGTGCGTTCGGTTGGTTTTGACAAAAATTTGTCGTCACCCGTATATTCGTGATAATTTTTTTGAATAAAATCACGAACGTCTATTGAATTTTGCCAGTTTCCCGAAACAAAGCCTTTCCAAAATTCTTTTTGCATAACTACCTCCTTGGTGGATTGCCTATCAAAAAAGGGCAATCCAATTTTGTGAAAAATTGAAATGCCCAGACGGTCGGCCATTGAGAATACACTTCCTTGCGGTTACCCGCTTTATTCCGTCAGTCGTGTATCTAATTTTATTATAACTAATCGGTGTTGCTTTGTCAAGTTAAAATTAAAACTTTCTAACATCAAAAATTAGGGCAAAATATGGAGAAAAGTTAAATTTTTGTAATTTTATTGACAAGTTTGAATATATGTTATATAATCTAAAAGTACACAGTCAAGGAGAGGGGCTTATGTGTTTATTTTTTAAGAAAAAATCAAAGTTAAAAGCAGAAGACGTTTGCACGGTGATGGCGGACGTTTTGGGTGGGAAAAATCTTCCTGGTTTCCCAAACGTTGAAGATAGAAATGATAGTAACTACAAGTTAGAAACAAGGGTTAACGGAGATATTTGTTCGGCAAGTATCACGGGCGTTGTAGACGGGGTTGAAGTAAGTATCAAATCTACTTATTCGTTAGGTAATCCTTTCTTGAGTTTTTATTTGATTTTCGGCAATATCAGTTTTGAAAAAAGATTTGACGAGAAGAAAGAATTAAAGAAAAAGTATCCTTTATACGATTTTAGTTTCCTTGAAAAAAATACGTGGGCTGACAAAATGCAAAACATAGACGGGCAAAGACTTCGTTACTGGATAAAGTGCAAAACTTTAGAAGAAATTGCGGATGGTGTTAAAGATTTTATCGACGAATACGCTTATATCAACATATATCAAACCGTAATTGAATTAAATAAAGGACAAAAAATAGGAGAATAATTACTATGTGTTTATTTTTTAACAGTTTAAAAACCAAAGACGTTCAAACTCACTACGAAAGATTGTGGAAAGGGGCAGACCTTCCCGGGTTTCCTAAAAAAGCGTATCGTAATTACGATAACTTTAGGGTATCTCCGTACAACGTGTTGAAGAAAGATTCTTGCAACTGCACTATGCACGTTCATTGTGGCAAATGGTATCTTCACTTTAACGCTTATTACGACAGAAAGAAAAAGGAAACTCATTTTACCGTTTGGTTTATGAATTTAACCATTGCTAATCGTCAACTTGAAGACGCAATAAAGCAAACCTATCCCGAATTCAGTATTAGTTTTATGCCGTCTGCAGTAATCGTTTCTTCTAAAAAGAATTACGTTGCTAAAAAAATGGAAGATATTGACAAGGCGTTTAATACTTTCTTTGGCGAATGGAAAAGAACTCAAATTTACGAATTTATGACCGGTAATTTTAAGACTAACGAAGAATTAAAAGCGGAAGGCAAAATTAAATAATTAAAAAACAAACAATAAAAGGAACGGAATTTAACCGTTCCTTTTGATTTTTTTGGGATTTTACTTGTTTTTAGGCTGTTTGTTACAAGATTTTCTTGTTGGTGAATTTTGTTGCGTTATGTCGTATAAAGTGATATAATATAATTGCCTTTATTTTAAATATTAAAATAAACGGTTATTAACGAGTCAGCAAGGTTTAGGAGAAGGTTATGGTCGGCTGGGTTCTTCTTTTAGCAGTAGTTGTTTGTTTTTCGGGATATTTAGTCGCGGGGGTTTTGCCACGCGCCTTTTTGGCGTTAAGATACACGGTTAAACAGTCTTACGATAGGTGCATTAAACGTGTTTACGAAGTTAACGGACAAAGTTTGGTGTTCGAGCCAGAGATAAAGTGGCGCAAAATCGTAAAGCAATACGTTATTTCCGAGCGTAAAGACAAAAAGCAACTTATGATTAAAGTCGATAAAGATTTGTCGTACATCGTTTATGACGTGGTAATCTTTAATTGTCGTGACGAAGTGTCAACCGTCTTAAAGGTAAACGATTACGTTGGCGGTAGCGGTTACGGAAAAGTGGTGGACTTGCCTGAAGAAACGTCGTATATAACCATTCACGTTTTGCGGGCGGATAACAAAAGGTTTGAAGACCACTTAACGGCAAAGATACCCGCAGGCAAGGTTTTTAAGTTTTTATTAGTAAACGCCCTTGTGGTTATAATGGAAACGGTTTGGATAAAAATTTGCCTTTCGCATATTCTCGGTGGCGTGTTTAAGGAAAGTTTCGTTTTAGATGGAGAAGGGTTGCTTATGTCGCTTGCGGTTGCAGGAGTGCTGATACTTCTAAACTCGATAGTTGCAATTATCGCTCTTGCGATAAGAAAGAGAAGTTTCACTAATAAGGGATAACAAAATGCATAATTTTAACGTTGTAAACAAAGGTGAATATAAACACAAGCAAACGAGTGAGGCGTTGCATCTTTCTCGCTTTATAATTTTGCGTGGAAAGCATTGCCGTTATTTACTTTTAGATTTAGAGAATAAAAAACAAAACGTATTGACGGGTATGGTTTTACAAATAGACCAGTACGACGCACGTGGTAATGCTTTAGGCACTTTTGACGTCGCTTTTGATAATTTAGAAGCAAGCCAAGGCAAATTTGTTTTAAAAGAAAAAATCAAAATGCACCACGCTTGCACGGACTTTTTCGTTAAGGTTATTCGTGCAGAATACGGCGAATACAAGTTCTATCTTGGCAAAAACGGTGAGTATTCGGTTTACGAGAAAAAACAAATAAAGACACCCGTTTCTAAAGAATCGGTTAAAAAAGAGACCGGGAAAACGGGATTTTCTTGGGCGCAGAGAGTTTTTAAGAAACCTCTGTTCGTTTGCTTTTTAGCCATAATTATTATGATGCTAGCGGTTGGCGGGCTTTACTTTCAACTGCAAGCGTTTAAGGAGAAAGAGAATACGTTTTTCCTATCAAACGTTGAGTATAAATTCTCTGTTGAAAACAAAGAAGGCTCTGAAATAGAAGTTATCGGCTATAAAGGTATGGGCGGTGGCGACTTAGTAATTCCAAAAGAAGTAGAAGGTCACCCTGTTACCAAGATAAACAAGGACGCCTTTAAGGGTAACGCATTAGTTAAAACTGTAAAAGCTGAAGGAAATATTCTAATTGAAGACGGTGCTTTTGCCGATTGTAAGAACTTAAAAGAAGTTAAACTTTTAGATATGGCAACGGTTGGCAATAGCGTGTTTGAAAACTGCTCCAACTTGCAAAACGTTGTTATAAACGCAACCAACAGCATAGGCGCAAGTGCGTTTAAGGGTTGCACAAATCTTAGAACTATATCTTTGCCTAGTTCTCTTGAATCCATTGGCGACAGCGCGTTTGAAGATTGCAAGGCGTTAACCGCATTAAATCTTTCAGAGAACGTTAAATATATAGGTCAATCACTTTTAAAAGGGTGCAAATCTATTGAAAGCATAAACGTGCCGTACTTTGGGCAAGAAGAAGGGCAAGATTTAACGCTTGGCTACCTTTTTGGTCTAACCGATTACACAGAACAATTTAACGCAAACAAAGTTCCAACCACCATTAAGGAAATCAACTTAACCAAGCAAACCGTGTTGAGCGACGGTGCGTTCTTTGGTTTAATCAACCTTAAATCGGTTAACCTTGCGGGTGTTACTTCAATCGGTATGGATGCGTTTGGGAACTGTTATCGTTTGCGTTATTTAGAAATACCGTCAACGGTTACGAGTATATCAGAGCAAGCATTCTCAAACAACTATAAACTTTTTGAAATTAAAAATAAGAGTGCGCACGTAACCGTAACCAAGGGCGAAGGTGCTGGAGAATATGCTTTAGGCGTTTATTCTCTAACCGACCAACCACTTGAAAAGGCGGAAGCAAACGGATGCACTTTCCTTAAAACCGAAGACGGGAAATGGCATTTAACCGACGCTACCGAAAAGGGAGAAGTAAATATTCCCGCTAACGTACAAGGTGGCAATATTTGTATTCCCGATTACTTCTTCTTGTATTTTGATGCGCAAAGCGTCGTGGTAAACGGTAGTACGGATAGAATAGGTGATTACGCTTTCAAAAATACGTATATCAAAAATATAACCTTTAGGGGCGGAAATCATCTTCTCGGCAAGGAAACTTTTGTAAGTAATGACGAGTTGTTATCTATAAATCTTTACAATTCGTCTATTAAAGATATTCCTGCGGATACTTTTACTTTTAACGGCAAACTTACGACCGTTATGCTTTCTTCTGCGACCGAAACGATTGCGGTTGGGAATTTTAACGGATGCGATAATCTTGCTAACGTGAAATTATCTCCTTTAATGACCACTCTTGAAACGGGGCTTTTAACGGGATTTAGCAAACTAGCGCAAGTTGATTTTAGCGGAAATAACGTAATGCAAAGCATAGGCGAGAGCGCTTTTACAAACTGTGTTGGTTTAAAGGACGTAACACTTCCTGACAGCGTGGTGGAGATAGGAAACAATGCGTTTTTTAATTGCGGTGCGCTTATTAGAGTAAGTTTACCTAGAGAACTTAAAAATTTGGGGGCATACGCTTTCTCAAATTGTTCAATGCTCAATCAAGTAACTCTTCCCGACAAACTTGAAAATTTGGGAAACTTTGCGTTTAGTAGTTGTTATTCTTTAACCAAGTTAACGGGTGGCAACAATATGAAAACTATAGGCGAATATGCCTTTGCAGGAACTAAAATTAACGAATTGTATATTCCTGATACCGTTGAAAGTATAGGTTACGGAATATTGCAAGCATCTTTCAACGTGCAAAAAGTAACCGTGCCTTATTTAGGTGGAACAAAAGACGATAACGCCGTTTTCGGTTATTTCTTTGCGTTTGATAACAATACCTACTCAAATTATAATTTAAATTGTGACGTAGTGGTTTTAAATGAAGACGAGTTGGTTGATGGTGCGTTTAGAAATCTGGCAAACCTAAAGTCGGTTGAGATAAACGGCGAACTTTCGGCTATTCCTAATAACGCTTTTGAAAATTGTTACAACTTGGTTAGAGTTGCTTATCCCGACACGGTTAAAAGTATCGGCGCTTACGCTTTTTCTAACGACGGTTGTTTAGAGTTGAGCGAAATTCAATGGGGAGTAACGGCTATAGGCGATTATGCGTTTAGCGGGTGCAATTCAATACTATCGTTAGATTTACCGGACGGACTTAAAGAAATAGGCGAATATGCGTTTGCTTATTGCGGGGCGCTTACTTCTATTAAACTATCGAGTAGTGTTGAAAGCGTAGGAAACTTTGCTTTTGGTTACTGTAGTGCGCTTTCTTCTGTTAAGTTGTCAAGTGGCATTAAAACGATAGGTGATTATGCGTTTACCTGTTGTCATAGTCTTACTTCTATTAACCTACCAAAATCTTTAGAAAATTTAGGCGCATATGCCTTTGAATTTTGTTCTTTATTAGAGAGCGTTAATTTTGAGTATGGAATTTTGATTGAAACTATTAAGTGTGGAACTTTTAATGGTTGTGAACTACTTAAACAAATTCAATTAAGCCAAAACATTAAAAATATTGAAAGCAATGCTTTTTCTAGTTGCCGTGGGCTTGAGGAAATTGATTTGTCAGCGGTAGAAAGAATAGAATCGTGGGCTTTTTGCGATTGCGTTTCACTAAAAGAACTTTATCTCCCTACTACAGTAAATTATATCGGTGACTATGCGTTCACAAACAACGCAGTTTTAGAAGTGGTCTATTTGAATTCTGATGCGGATATTCAATACGGCGCATTTAACGAGTGCAGAAATTTACACGAAGTTTACGACCTTTCAGGCACACAAAAAGTCACTATGGGTGGCAACCAAGAACATGGCATGCTTGGTTATTATGCGGTTGTTATTAATCATAGTTCCAACACCCCACGACTTAAAGTTTACCAAAGCGGAGGCTTTACCTTTAAGTATAACGACTCTTTCTGTGCGTTAGTTAAGTACGAAGGAGAAAGGACGGATTTAGTTTTAGAAAAATTCATAATTGACGGAAAGGTTCGCAGTTCTTATGTTGTTGCATCTTACGCATTTGAGTGGACGGCGGTTGAAAATTTAACCATTACCGATGCGGTTAGTGAAATAAAATCTTACGCTTTTACTAACAACAGTTATCTCAATTTCCTTAAGTTCGAAAAATCTACGTTGGATTTACGTGTAACGTCAAGTATATTCTGCTACACGAGATACTTTATTTTCGACGAGTATTTAATGGGGCTTTCTTATAACGCTTTCTACGGATACGGAATGGATTGGGTGCTTTATTCGGGTAGCGAAAGCGTGTGGAACGACAGCGACTATAAAGAAAATTTTGATATTACGCCCTACCGTTTCTATTCAGAGTGTTTCCACAACTCGGATAACAATAACTGGAATTACGACGAGAACGGATTTATAAATTTCTCTTATCAATCATACGAACAAAAAGACTGGAAATATCAAACGTGTACCGAAGACGGTTCTTACGTTGAGTATTGCGATATTTGCGGATACGAAGAAATCATAATATTAGAAAAGAACGGACACGATTATCAATACGATGATTATTACTGTTGTGGCGTTTGTAACGAGATTAAAGAGTTTACGCTAAACAGCGAATCGGCATTTAATTGTGATAGAGTAATTTACGTTATGAACGACGCAAATAAGCCGTTAGATATATTTAGTGAAAACCCAGAAGAAATTAAGTCTATACCCCTTGCTGAAAACGAAAATTGTTCTATTGTTTTTAGGGCGCAAATGGACTTAAAGATAAAATTAGACGTAGAACTGTTTATGGGTGAAGAAGAGGCTGGAAAAATCGCAATACTAATTAACGGCGAAGAAAAGTTCGTTATAGACGAAAAGAAAAACCAAGAATTAGAACTTGCGCTTAAAGGTGGAGATGAAATTATAATTACCTTAAAGCGTGGCGAAGTTAAAGATGAAAATTGCTATATGGCAATAAGAAATATTAAAATTTCTCAATAAGGTCAGGTTATTATGTTAAAACATCAACAAATAATTGAAAAACTTACAACTGAACAAAAACTTGACCTTATCGTTGACGTCACTTCTCTTGGGAAGTTACCCGCCCCCGAAAAAGAGTTTAAGTTCATAAAGAGTGCGTCGCTTAACAGTAAAAACGACTGGTTGGAATATCCGTCCTTTGCGGGATTAGTTAATAGTTGGGACGTAAATCTTATCGGGCGTGTTACCGACGATATTTTGGCACGTGGTAGAGATTTAGGGTTAAATTTAGTGGAATTACCTGATTCCGGTTTTAAGATTTCGCCCTATTCCGAAGGCGCTAGTGAAGACCCCTTGCTTTCTGCTAAAATTGCAAGAGAGATGGTGCTTTCTGGGGCTAGGAGCGGGGTTGCAACTTGTTTGTGCGACCCGTACGTGAAAAAAGCCGACGGCGTTTATATGGATAAGGAATATTCGCCTAGAATGAGAAGGGAATTTTTTGGGTTGCCTTACGAATATATGAGAAAAGGCAATGTGAAAACCTTAAAACTTTCTAAACCTGAAAGCGAGTGGGAATATACCAAAGCAAACGATAAAATATTAAGTTATTTTAAGGATAAAGCAGTTATTATTTACGACGGCGGAGAAAAGGGCGACTTTGTTAAAAAGGCGATTAACGAAGGTAAATTTTTCGTAAACGGCTGTCGAGAAGCGCTTACCGACGCCATTGAAAACTACGAAAAGTTGATGAAATCGGTTGATGCTTGCGAAATAGGCGTTTCGGACGTAAATAGAGCGTGCGAATCGGGTATGGCGTTAAGCCCCGAAATGATTGACAATGCGGTTGATAGAATTTTATGTTTTGCCGAAGATTGTTCTTCGGTAGAAAAAACCATCGTGGAAGCTGAAGAACCTAAAAAGAAGAAAAAGAAGAAAAAAGCGGTTAAACCTTTATCGGTAATTGCGGGCGAAGATTCTATCGTAATGCTTAAAAACTTAAACAAAGCACTTCCACTAAAACGCAAGGAAAAGGTTTGTTTAATAGGCAAACTTGCCGACGGCGAGTGTGGGATTAAAGAATTCTTAACCGAAAGAACGCTAAAGAAAAAGGCTAAACTTATAGGTTATGCGGAAGGATACGGCGAACAAAACGATATAAGTAACGATTATTTAGTAGAAGCGGAAAAGTTGGCAAAACAATGTTCCACGGTTATACTTGCGGTCGGGCTTGACGAAGAACAGTCTAAAAAGGCTAGACAAGACAAGAATATGCGTTTGCCTGCAAACCAAGAAGTCTTGGTAAACAGAATATGCAAAATTAGTAAAAAGGTAATTTTGTTAGTTTACGGCGACAATGCAATTGATATGTCGTTTGATAGAAACGCAAATGCAGTTTTACTTTTGCCGACGGGTGGCTCGGCGGTTGCAGAAGCAACTTTTAACGTGCTTTACGGCAAAGGCTGTCCGGGTGGTAGGCTTGCTAATACTATGTACGAAGATACCGACAAAATTTTTAGCGGTATTAAAAGGTGTAAAGACAGCGGAAGAAACGAAATAGGTATTTTCCACGGTTACAGGCTTTATACTTCGCTAAAAAGAAGGGTCAAATACCCGTTCGGGTTTGGGTTAAGTTACACAAAATTCCGCTACTCAAAGTTCAAGATAAAAAAAGGGTGTGTTTACTTAAAGGTTAAAAACAAAGGCAAGAAAGAGGGGGCGGAACTAATTCAGTTTTACGTCAGCAAGTTTAATTCCACTTCAATGCGTGCCGAAAGAGAATTGAAAGCCTTTTATAAGGTAAGACTAAAGCCCAAAAAGAAGATAAAATTGATTTTCAAACTTGCTGATTTGGATTTAACCGTTTTTAGTGAAAGCAAGAGAAAATGGATTAAAGAAAAGGGCGTTTATAAGTTAAGTGTTTGCAAAAACGCTAGCGACGTGTTGATGAGTGCAAGATTTACAGTTGCGGGCGAAGAAACGGGAGATAAGCCTTTCGTTAAGAGCAAATATTTCCAAACGGTAAGCAACATTAAAGATGGTGAGTATTATTTAGAAGAGCCCACTCCCGCACCCAAGTTCCCTTACGAAAAAACAAGGAAATTTGCAGTTGGGTGGTCGTATTTAGCAGGATTTTTATTCTCCATTTATTTGTACTTATACCTAACCAAATGGGTTGGCGGTGGAATATTTGGATTATTACTCGCCGGTGGATTAACGCTTGCACCGATAATTCTTAACTGGGTGATGAAATCAAGGAAAAATAAGTTTATAAAAAAACATATAGCGAAGAACAAAATTATGAAAAAAGAAAAGAGAAGTAAAATAGATTTTGACCTTATATGCGAAGAAATTCCTTACGAACAACTTTTCGTTGAAGAGTTTGAAAGCACCGTTTTGGAAATAGAAAAGGAAGACGATAAACCCGCCGTTGCTGAAAAAGAAGAAGTTTTCGTAAACGAAGTGTTTAATCCCGACTTTACTATGAAAAAGGCGGTTGAAGATTTAACGACCTATATGAAAGAAAGGGGAATTTACGTGGACGTAGATTCTATTAGGTCGTTGTTTGCATCTTTTGCGTCGTCTAAACTCGTTGTTCTTAACGCAGACGATAAGCAACTGCTTTCTGAATTTATAGACCTTTTAGGCAAGTACTTCGAGTGTGAAAACGTTGGTGTTAACTTTGCGGATATTCAAGAACAAGGCGGAGATATTATCAATACGGTAGACGACGTTACGCCTATCGCAACTGCACTTATGAATAAAGATAATTATCGTGAAAGCATTAGAATTATGTCGGTAAAAGATATCGAAAGCGACCAAGTTAAATCTTGCTTGCAACAAGTGATTAGATACGTAGAACAACCCGACAAAGAAATTCTTTTTTCTGTATTAAAAGATGGAAAGAGTTACCCGCTTTCGCCAAACGTTTGGTTTGTTTTAACACTTAAAGACGGTCAAAAAGCCGTTGATATTCCTAAATATATTTTAGAATCGGCTTGCGTGTTAGACCTTATGATGCGACCTGTTGAAGAAGAACCTAAAAAACAAGCAAAAGTTGAAACGGTTAAAGAAGTTAAAGAGAAAGAACCTGAAATTAAAGAAGAAATTGCACCCAAAACGGAAACGACCGAAACAACTGAATCCGAAACCGTTACGAGTGAAATTGTTGAAACAGAAACTGCTGAATTAGAAACTGAAGAAAAAGCGACGGAAACTGTGGATGCGGTTGAGGAAACGGCGGTTACCGAACAAGAAGAAACTTTAGCGGAAAACGAAGAAGTCAAAGAAGAAACCCAAACGGAAGAAGAAAGTGAAGAAGTAGAAGAAACGCCTAAAACACCGGTTGAACTTATTACGTATTATCAATTTAGCAAAATGGTTGATAAAGCACGTGTAAACAACGTGCTTGACGAAACGCTTTGGAAACGCCTTGATAAATTAGAAGATTTTGTAATAAGCGTTGATGGTACTTATCGTGTCAACAACAAAATGTGGCAACGCATTGAAAAATACGTTTCGGTATATTTAAGTTCTGGTGGCTCAAGTGAAGAAGCAATTGACAACGTCGTTGCATATCACGTTATAAACACAATGATACCGAGCGTTGCTAACGGCAAAAATAAAGACAACGTTAAATTTGCCAGCGTTTTAGAAAACGTTTTTGGCGAAGGACACGTTCCGCACTCGATAAAAGCCGTAAAGGCAACAGGGCTTAAGATTTAACCTTAAAGATTTTGGGAGAGAGCGCTATGTACAGCACCTTAAATTTATTAACACAAGACTCGTCGTCTTTTAATCCTTTAGATTTGCTTTTTTCTAAATGGGCGATTTTAGTGTATATTGCATTAGTCGTTTTAATAGTAATTGCAATCGTGGTTATTGCCATACGTAAAGACGCAAGCAGTCCTAAAATAGTTCATAATATAGAACTTCCTAACGACGTTGCCGTTAAAGCGGAGGGTGTTTCCCCTGCAAGAAAAGGCAAGAGTGGACAAGACGAAGACGATGGCGAAGACCGTTCAAGATTCTATATGTTAAGCGAATTAGACGCCAACCGTGGAAGATTTTTTAAGAACGACTATAACGACGGAATAACGTTAAAGATATTATGCGACGAATTTAGAGCGTTTGCATGCAGTAAGTTAAGATTGTATTACAGCATAGACGATATAAGAAAATTCATAGCGGGCATGTCTGTAAGTAAGATAGTAATATTACAAGGTATGTCGGGAACGGGAAAAACTTCGTTAGCATACGCAATGGGAGAATTCATAGGTAACCCGTCAACGGTAATACCCGTACAACCGATGTGGAAAGAAAGAACCGACCTAGTAGGATATTACAACGAGTTTACCAAAAGGTTTAACGAAACCACGCTATTACAAAAGATGTACGAGGCAAATTACAATAAAGATATATACGTAACTATACTCGACGAAATGAATATAGCGAGAGTAGAATATTATTTTGCGGAATTCTTATCGTTACTAGAAATACCAAACCCAGACAGAAGATATTTAGACGTAGTAACAGACGAATGGGATAACGACCCGATACAATTTAAGGGCGGACAAATGAAACTGCCGAATAATATGTGGTTTGTAGGAACGGCAAATAACGACGACTCAACCTTTGCAATATCAGACAAAGTGTACGATAGAGCAATGATAATGAATTTAGACCATAAATGCGAGCCGTTCAAAGCGCCAAAGAGTAAGGGAATAAGGGTATCAGCGGAAAAGTTTTTTGAACTAACGGCAGATGCGATAAAAGAATATTCAATAACGGTAAGGAACGCAAAGAGATTAGAGAAGTTAGACGAATATATGATAAAGGTATTCAACATAACGTTCGGAAACCGTATAATGAAACAAATCAACACGTACATACCGGTATACGTAGCGTGTGGAGGAGAAGAATTAGAAGCGTTAGACGACATATTGAGCAAGAAAGTATTAAGGAAATTAGAAACGCAAAACCCAGTATACATAAGGAGTGCGGTAGACGGATTCTGTGATTATCTTGACGAGTTGTTTGGGCAAGACAAGATGAAACTTTGCAAAGAATACGTTCAACGCATAAAGAAAAACGTTTAGTAATAAACAACCAAAAAAGTGAAAAAGGAGGTGCCAAATGGTTAAAAATTCAAAATTAGTATACGTAATAGGCTCTATAATCATAGGCATCGTATCGATACTAGGAATTTTAGCGGGGTTAATTTTCGGTGGGGTATTAGATTCAACCCCTAAAAAACTGATATTTGCTACCGCAAGTCTTGAAAAAATTTATAACGGACAAGCGTATAGCACGGACAAGTGGGAACTTATTTCGGGCGAACTTAAAGACGGACACCAAGCAGTTGTAACCATTACCGGTGCGCAAACTTCTGCTGGTTCAAGTGCAAACACTTTTGACGTTAGCATTTTCGACCAAAGGGGTGCGGACGTTACGCACGACTACGAAATAGTGAAAAACCCCGGCACGCTTACCGTTTTAGAAAGAACGGTTGAATTGCTTGCAAGTTCTTGTGAAAGGACTTACGACGGGCAACCTTTAACAATGCACGAATACGAGATTGTCGTTGGCGAATTTGTTGAAGGGCACGTGGTAACCCCCACTTATATAGGTGAAATTACCGATGTTGGCGAGTGCGAAAATATAGCGTCCTTTTCGGTTGCAGATGATGACGGAAACGACGTTACTGCAAACTATAATCTTGTTTGTAACAACGGTTTACTCAAAGTAACGCCTATTGATATTACCATTAAATCGGGCGACGTTAGGGGGCAATACACCGCAACTCCGCTTACGAGCGAAAACGATAATTTTACTATCGTTGACGGGGAAAGCGACGTTTTGACCGAACACCAAGTAGTTATAGAGTGCATTAACTCTCAAACGGTTGTGGGTAGCACGGAAAACGAGTTTTTGGCAAAGGTTATGTGTGGTGATGAAGACGTTTCTAAAAACTATAACATAACAACCGTTTACGGCGATATTATAGTTACGCCAAAAGAAATTACGGTAAGCACAGATTCTGACCAAAAGATATACGACGGAACGGCTTTAACAAACAGCGGTATTAGTAGTGAATATTTAGAATACGACGAACAAACTGAAAAGTGGATAATAACCGATACGGGCGAAGAATTTACATATCAAAGCCTTGGCACTATCGTTAGCGTTGGCACGGGCGAAAATACCATAACTTATGAAATATTAAATTCGGACGGTGAATCGTCTAATGCGAACTACACCGTAACAGTTGAAAACGGCGTGTTGACGGTAACTCAACTTGCAATAACCGTAACCAGCAATTCCGACCAAAAGGAATACGACGGCACACCGCTTACTAATAACGAAATAACGAGTGAAGATTTAGAGTACGACGACGTTAATTCAAAATGGATAATCAAAAGCACGGGTGAAGAATTTTCTTATACCAACACGGGTAGCGTTGTAAACGTTGGCTCGGGCGAGAACACTTTGGTTTGCGATATTATTAGTGCGGACGGAGAAGATGCTAGTGCTAACTACGTTGTAACGGTTATAGAAGGAACTTTAACGGTAACTCAAAAAGAGATAAGCGTTAGAAGTAATTCCGCACAAAAAGTTTACGACGGAACGGCTTTAACCGAAAGTGGAATAACTAGCGAAGATTTAGAGTACGACGACGTTAATTCAAAATGGATAATCAAGAGCACGGGCGAAGAATTTACATATCAAAACGTTGGAACTATTATAAATGCAGGAATAGAAAACAACGATATTATTTTTGACGTTAAAAAAGCGGACGGAGAAATTTCAACTGCTAACTATCATTTGAATTTTACTGCGGGAACGCTTACTGTAAACAAGAGAAATATTCAAATAATCACAGGTGATGGAACTTTGCGCTATAACGGTGAAGAACAAGAGTACAGGCGTTATTCACAGCCGGAAAATCTTGTTGCGGGGCACACGATAGACGACCTATCGGTTGTGTTTGTTAAGCACGCTGATGCAAGAATATACTCAAACGAAATAGACCTATCTATAGTAAAAGTTTTAGACGAAAATCAAAACGACGTTACCGACAACTATACTGTTACGGCATCTTTTGGTAGCATTGAAATATTGCCTAAAAAGGTTGTGATTGAAACTTGTGGCGACAGTAAAGATTACGACGGTACGCCGTTAACTTGTGATGAATATACCGTTTCGTCTGAATATGGTTTTGTTGATGGACATAAAGAAACGCTTGTCTTTACAGGACAACAAGTTGGCGTGGGCAGTTCAAAAAATACTGCGTTCGTTAGCCAAATCGTTGATGCTTTCGGCAACGAAATAAGTGAAACCAACTATGAAATATATTTCGTAGAAGGCGACTTAGAAGTGTTCGGTTTACCTGGTAGCGGTTCTAATCCCGATTCGGGAGAAAACGGCGACAATGGAGAAAATGGTGACGGCGAAGGCGAAGGCGGTAGCGGTGGCTCTGGTGGAAATACGCCCGACCCGTTCGGTCAGCAAGGCGAACAAGAGCCTGTTGCATTGTATGAAGTAACTTCCGAATACGGCGGTGCGCTTTACTTAAAGCAATACGCTTTCGGCGATTACGTGCTTGACGTAAACGGCGATTATACCTGGGGGCAAGCGCCTATTTATGATGGTGCTACGGTTAACCCGCAACATTATACCTTTGCGGGGCTAAATAAAAATAGTAATGCTTATTCTATAGACATAGTTAGACTTGGCGACAGCGCACCTTTTGCATTGCCTTATTATACCGATTTGTCGCTTGAAGATATGAAAAACGACGTGTATATTACTAAATCTGCGCTTGAATATACCGTAAGTTATATTCCTTTTAACAACGGCTATCCTTACGGTGCGAAATTAACAGGCACAGGGCTTGAAAGCGAAGAAGTTGAATATAGAAAGTTTGTTTACCAAAATTACCTTGATTTACCTGATAACACTCGTGCGGTATTGAGAGAAGTTATCGCAAAACACGGACTTAATAAGGACGACCCATATCTTATAGGTAAAGTTGCTGATTTAGTTAGCAATTACGTTAAGTACGACGCAAAGACCCAACGTTATGGCGAAGATGAAGTTGAGTACTTCTTTAAGTACGCCGAAACGGGGAAGTGTACGCATTACGCAACCGCTGCAACCGCATTGTTTAGAGAACTTAATATGCCTGCAAGATACGTTGTCGGTATGTACGAAAGTAAACTTATAGCAAACGTTAAAACTACCCTTATGACGCCCGGACACGCTTGGGTTGAAGTTTATTTTGACGGCTTGGGTTGGGTGCCTGTTGAAGTTACGGGTTCCGACGGTAGCGGTGGAAACGGCGGTAACGGTGGCGAGCAAGAAGAAGATAAAGGAATTACTGTTAGACCTTACGATATTTTCTACGATTATAGTGTTACTGGTGCGCCTAGCGTTATTACTTACGATAAAACTGATTTGCAAGGTGCAGACTTTAACAAGTTGATTAAAGAAAACGGCTACACCTACACTTTCACGGTTAGCGGAAAGCAAGAAGGCGTGGGCTTATCGTATAGCGAGATAACCGAATTCGTGTTGTACGATAAAGATGGCAAGGATATAACGGCAAACTATAAATTTACTTTCCAAAAAGGTACGCTACAATTATACTTGCAAGAAATAACTATTCAAACTGCAACTATGCCGTCTATTACTTACGACGGATTAGAGCACACCATTCAAGCGTCGCCCGATAACTATCATATAGACGGCTCTTTCTTAGAAGGGCATTATCTACAAGATATTTCATATAAAGTTAATGCAAAAGATGCGGGTAAATACGCAATAGTTATTGACAAAATGGTGATTGTTGACCAAAACGGAAACGACGTTACCGACCATTATAAGATAAACCGTATTTACGGATATATAACCGTGTCTAGAAGAGAGCAAACTATCGAAGCGGGCAGTATAACAATCAATATTGACCAACTTTTTGAAGACTATGGCGGAACTTTATCTTACCCAGAACAAACCTACAACAACGAAATAGGACATAGAATAGTGATTAAGTGCAGAGGCGAACTTTCGGGCATAGGCACGGCGGATAACGAAGTTATATCGGTAGTTATTTATGACGAAAATGGAAACGACGTTACAAAGAACTATAAGATAGACACTCAATTAGGAGAATTAAGAGTTACACTTTAACGCAAAGAGGCTTTTATGTTATATCAAAAATATAAAAACAGAATATCCAGCTTTGCGAAATTTCTAATGGTCGTTAAGCGTTATAAAGTTATCATTTTGTCGGTTTTATGTGGCATAATGGTAACTTCTGGCACGCTTATGGGACTTACGGGAACGGTAATCGGCGATAGCGGAATAAGTCAAGAGTTAGTGTTTGGCGAACAAGTAAGGTTTGAGGCTAACTCCTTTTTGGCGAGTTCAAATTATGAGTTTTACGATTTTTCAACGGGCGAGTGGAGTGAAGAAATCCCCGAAATACCAGGGAAGTATAAAGTTAGAGCCAAGTCGTTGAGCATATTCGGCAACGTTAGATACGGAGATGAGCACGATTTTACCATTAAGCCCAAAGCCGTTTCTTTTGCCGTTAGTGAAGATGAAATAGTTTACGGCGAAACTCCCACCGTTAGTACAATAGGTGACAACACACTTGTGAAAAATAGCCAAGCCACTTGTGTGGATTACGAGTATTTAGGATTAGGTACGGATAGTGTTTTCATTACGCCTAACAAAGAAGATATTAAGATTTTCCGTGCCGAAGAAGATATTACCGCTTATTACGATATAAGCGTTGAGCCAAAACAAGTTGAAATTAAAAGTCGTACGGTAAAAATTACCGTGGATGATGATACCTGTATATACGACGGAAAAACGTACACGGCTGATAAATATACCATAACTGAAGGTAATTTTGTAGACGGCGACCAAGTAGATTTTTCGTTTAGCGGGTCGATAGTTAACGTTGGGGAAATAACGACTTCCGCTCAATTAGAAAGTGCGGTTAACTCTAACGGCGACGACGTGTTTAGATATTACGACGTGGAGATAACCGACGGTAAGTTTACCATAACACAAAGACCATTAAACGTATTAACCCAAACGGTAGAACGAGTTTATTCGGGCAGAGAATACGTCTATGAAGATTACCAAATTGACCAAAACACGCCCGTAGTCGACGGCGAAGAAATAAATTACAATAAGGCAAGCATTACCGACGTGGGGTTTGTGTCTATTAAAGACCAAACTAAAGTTCTTATTACCAAGACGGACGGTGAGAATTCAACCAGTAACTATAAGATAGAATTCCCGGGCGATACTTACGTAAAAGTTACCGCTTATCAAGTTGATATAACTTCTGCGTCAAACGTAAAAGTTTATGACGGCACGCCTCTTAGTGCAGATACATTATTACTTCAAGACGGTATCGTATTGCAAGACGGCAAATACGTTATTCAAGATACGGGCGACGTTATAACCCCCACTTTCGGTGCAAGTGCAACCGATTTTTCAACTGTGGACAACGATTTTACCGTTGAAATTAAAAAGCCGAGTGGCGCTAACGCTTATGGCAATTACACGGTAAAATTGCACGCAGGTACGCTTTCTATTGAAAAGAGAACTATTGCTTTTAATACTAAAAGTTATAGTTGGGTTTACAATGCGACTGCGCAAAAAGACGAATATTCATACTTAAATTCCGACTTGATTTTAAGCGACGGTGAAACCGAATATTACGAACTACTTGACGGGCATTTGCTTAAAACTGCAACGTATACGGAAATTACCGACGTAAAAGAAGGGGAAATTCTCAACGAGTTGACTTTCACGGTTGAAAGCGCAACGGAAAATTTTTCTAAAAACTATGAAATAAAAATTTTACAAAAGGGCGTTCTTAAAATTTTGCCCGCACCTATTAACGTTGCAACCGAAACGCAAACTTGGACTTATGATGGGGACGACCACAGTAGTAAAAGAGTTATTGCTAACGGGTTATT
Organism: Clostridia bacterium; assembly: GCA_017648525.1. Lineage (GTDB taxonomy): Bacteria > Bacillota > Clostridia > Christensenellales > Borkfalkiaceae > UBA1259. Next base: position 1,956 of record JAGCIP010000097.1, on the reverse strand, counting down.
CAATAACCATAAAATTTTGTGGGACGGCGATTTAGACACCTTAACCACCGTGCGTGACGTGCTTAAAGACGGCGATATGGTCGTTGGCGTAGACAATGTTTTCAATTTCGTTATTTTAGACGATAGCGATAACGACCAAACAGATAATTACGCAGTTATAGAAAACGGTTATGCTTACGGGAACTTAATTATTAAGCCAAGACCTATCAATCTAACAACTGCAAGTAATTCTTGGGTTTACGACGGTGTTTCACATACAGACACGACCTTTGCACAAGTAGAAGAAGAAAGTCAAGATAGGGGCTTGCTCGCAGAGAAAGGTCATCAAGCCAAATATAAAGAAGACGGATGTGTTCCATCTTCTGTATTTGACGTTACAAGCGGAATAGAAAACGTGTTTGACGTAGTGATTGAAGGCGACGGAGAAGACAAGACCTTTAACTATGACTTAACAGTTAATAAGGGGACTCTTTCGGTAACAGTTAGACATATAAAAATAGAGTCGAACACAAGTCTTGAAAATATTTATAACGATAGTCCGTTTACGGCAAACGGATATACTTTAACTTGCCTTGAAGACGACCAAACGGATGCAATTCCAGAGTGCGACCAACTAACCGTTGTCGTAAAGGGTTTCCGTGTGGACGTAGGCAGTTCTTTGAATACTTTTGCTTACGTTATAAATAGAAAGGACGGCGAAGTTTCATCTCGCCCAAATTACGACGTGGAAGAAATTGAAGGCGTTATAGAAGTGTTGCCTAGACCTATAACAATAACTACGGGGACGGAAGCGTGGACGTATGACGGAGCAGAACATTACAATGCTCAAATATCGGCGACTAACTTGGTGGAAAACCATCAAATTTGGTGGAACGAAAATCAAAACACCTTGACAAAAATAACCGACGTTATACGTGGAGAAGACGGACTTGAATTAAGCGTTGATAACGTTTTTGACTTTATCATAACCAAAGCAGGACAAGACGTTACTTCTAACTACGTGGTTGAAGACGGCGGGTATAATTACGGCGCTCTCACCATAAAGCCAAAAGAAGTGTTTGTTTTCACGGCTAGCAACGAGTGGGAATACGACGGAGAAGAACACTACGACTTTGGTGTGGAATCTTTTGATTTAGTATTAGGACATAGTGTTTTCTGGGACGGAAATGAAGATGCGATGACCAAAGTGACAAACGTAATACTTGGCGAAGATGGACTTGAATTAAGCGTTGAGAACGTGTTTGGCATTATAATTACGGGCGAAGATGGCGATAAGACGCATAATTACGACGTTACATTAATTAAGGGCGCACTCACTATATATCAAAGAGAAATAGTCGTTACTACTGCTGATAAAGAGTGGGTGTATTGCGCGGAAGATTTAAGTTATACAGAAGACGTAAGTGCGGATAGATTAGTTAACGGACATTACGTAAAGTACGACGGAAAAGACAAGACGCAAGTTCAAGACGTTACCGCTGGCGAAGATAACGTTTACAAAGTTTTGGTGTTTAACGAAAACGACCAAGATATAACTTACAATTACAATATAATAGATTACGTATACGGTAAACTAATAGTAACGCCAAGACCTATTGATATAACCACAGCAAGCAATTCTTGGGTTTACGACGGTACAGCGCATTTTGACGCTACCATTGAAAGCGTTGAACAAGAGAGTGAAAATAGAGGCTTGCTTGTCGATAAAGGACATCAAGCGGAATATAAAGAAGACGGCATAATTCCTACTACGGTATTTGACGTTACCGAGCAAGAAAACGTGTTTGACGTTATAATCACCGCACAAGGCGAAGACAAGACCTTTAACTATGAAATAAATTTAATCAAAGGCACGCTTAAAGTTACCAAACGCCATATAGAAATATTCTCTAGCGGAAGCGCAGGAAACGTTTACGACGGCACGGTGCATAGGGCAGACGGCTATCAGTTATTCTG
>JAGCIP010000096.1 GCA_017648525.1 Clostridia bacterium | reverse complement strand
GTGCCGTTTTTTCTTGCTTTTTTTGAGGCAAGGCGGGTCATTACCCCCATAACTGGCTCGTTAGTCCAAACCAAGTCGTAATGGTTATTATTGATTATCTTTTTCAAATCCGATAAGCCCTTAAAATTGCTTAGTTTTAGCGGATTTCTTTTTAATCTAACTTTATAAGTTTTTTCAACGCCTAAAGCGTTTTGAACTTCAACAAAACGATTGCCAACTTCCGAACAAGCAACTTCCACGTCATATCCCTGTTCTCTTAAATATTGAACGTGGGGAACGAGAAATTGCATCATCATCATATCGGTTGAAGTGATTAAAATCTTTTTCATTTTACCAGTTCTCTTTGACTTTTTTTGCGATTGCTTTTGCATCAATGCCGTATTGTTTTCTTAAATATTTTTGACTACCAACTATACACGAATATCTATCGTCTAATGCAACTCTAACGAGTTTTGCCATGCCACCGTTTTCCGCCAAAACTTCTGCAACGGCAGAACCAAATCCACCGCTCAAATTATGCTCTTCTACCGTTAAAATACAATCGTGTGCTCCAGCACATTGTAAAATAACGTCTTTATCAATAGGCTTTACAGTCGGGAAAGTATAAACCGTGGGAACAATTCCTTGTTCTTTTAACTCTTCGCAAGCCTCGTTTACTTCGTCGAAAATCGCACCCGTAGAAAATATTGCGACCCTTTCGCCCTGCTGAATTTTTATAGCCTTGCCTATAGTAAAACCATCTAACTTATCGTGAATGCGCTTTTCACCGCCCCTACCAAGACGAAGATAGCAAGTTCCTTGCTTTTCGTAAATTGCCTCTGTGGCTTTTTCCGCTTCTACTAAATCGCCGGGGGCAAGCACCGTAACGTCCGGAAGAGCTCGCATAATAGCAATATCTTCGGTAGCGTGATGGCTCATCCCCAACGAGCCGTAAACAAACCCACCGCCAACGCAAACCACTTTAACGTTAGCATTGTGATAAGCGCAGTCATTACGAATTTGTTCAATACAACGAAGTGTAGGGAAATTTCCTATAGAATAGGTGTAAACAATCTTCCCTTGCATAGCAAGCCCCGCTGCAATCGAAGTCATATTTTGTTCAGCAATACCAGCGTTTATAATTTGGTTAGGCAACTCCGTCCAAAAAGGCTTTAACACTCCAAACCCAAGGTCACCCGTAACGATATACACGTTTTTATCTTTCTTTGCGATTTCAAGCAAAGTTCTTACAAAGGTATCTCTCATTTTTCGTCCTCCTCGTAAGGGTCTGTAATACCGATAGGCATAACTTCGTGCAATTCTTTCAAAGCACCGTCGTATTCTTCCCCATCATGCGGGAAACGATAATGCCAAAGAATATCGTATTCCATAAAGGAAACGCCTTTGCCTTTAACGGTATTTGCAATAATTACCGTAGGCTTGTCCACGCTTTGCTTTGCCTTAGTAAAGGCATTTCTCAACTCATTGTGATTATGTCCGTCAACGTCTAAAACGTTCCAACCAAACGCTTTCCATTTATCAGCAAACGGCGATAAAGAAAGGGTATTTTCGCAAAAATCTAAACTTTGCATTTTGTTGTGGTCAACAACGACGATTAATTGATTAAGTTTGAACTGATTAGCAAACAACGCCATTTCCCAAATAGAGCCTTCGTCACACTCACCGTCGCCAACGATAGCGTAAGTATAGTAAGGCTTATTATCTAACTTTGCATTAAGCGCCATGCCCGCCGCCACGCACGCACCGTGCCCGAGCGAGCCCGTAGAAAATTCCACACCGGGAACCCCTTTATGCGAAACGTGCCCTGAAAGACGACTGCCGTCCGCATAGTGCGTTTTTAATTCTTCACGATTAAAGAACCCTTTTTCCGCCAGCGCTGCGTAAATTGCAGCACCCGCATGCCCTTTACTCAAAATAATTCTATCACGATTTTCGTCTTTAAGATTCAAAGGGGAGATATTCGCCACGTCGTTATATAAAACCGCAACAATATCTGCAACCGATAAAATCGCACCGATATGGCTACCGTGTGAAATATGAGTCATTTCAATTCCGTGGCGTCTAATAAGCCACGCTAACTGTTCGCTGTTCATATTTTTACTCCTTTGAAATTTTTTCAAGTCGTTCAATTTCTTGGGTGGTTAAACTCCAACCAAGCGACTCTACGTTTTGAATTACTTGTTTTGGGGATTTAGCCCCAACGATTACTACCGATTGCTCTAAGTAATCTAAAATCCAACGTATTGCAACTGCTGAAACCGATTTACCGCGTTCATTTGCAATCTCTTTTAGAACTTCCACAATCTCGAGATTTTTCAAAAGTTTTTCGCCGTGAAAATTAACGTAAATATCACGAGAACGCCTATCGTTAGCGTCAAATTTACAATTTTTGTCGTATTTACCGCTCAATATTCCTTGTCCAAGACTGCCCCAAGTAAAAGGCGTCATTGAAAACTCGTCACGGAACCTAATCATTTCTTTTTCGTTCTTTCTGCAAGCCAAACTATACTCGTCTTGAAAAGAAACGAACGGATTATTCCCGCCAAACGCCTTAATCTCTTGCGCATCTTCTTCGTGTATATTAGACAAACCGTAATAACGGATTTTCCCTTGATTTTTAAGTATCTCTAAAGATTCGGCAACTTCTCTTAAAGGCGTAACTCCATCTCTATAATGCACCTGATAAAGGTCAATGTAATCACGGTTTAATCGTTTCAAACTACCTTCAACAGCCTTAAAAATATATTCACGTGAATTATCGTAAGTAGTTTTACCGTTTTCAACACGCACGCCGAATTTAGTGGTAATGACGACTTTGTTTTTGTCTTCACCCAACGCGTAGGCAAGCGTCCTTTCGCTTTCGCCTAACCCGTAAGTATCCGCCGTATCGAAAAAGTTAATTCCGCTTTCCACTGCAGTTTTCACAGCGTTTATTAAATCGGTTTTTTCCACGTTTCCCCAGCCGTAACCACCAAGCGGACACCCGCCCATACAAAGCCTAGAAACCTTTAAGTCAGTATTTTTAATACTAATCATTTTTCTCCTGTTCTTGCGAAAGGCTTTCGCTTTCTTCTTGATTTGTAACGACTAAATCACTCGTTTGATTTGTATTAACGGCAGAGCCGTCGTCTTCGTTTCCTTCGTTAGTGAAAACTGCTTTAATAGTCATAAAGAAAATCTTTAAGTCCAAACCCAACGACAAATTTTCAACGTAATAATTATCGTACTCAAAGCGTGCTTTAACCGTGTTGGTTTTTCTTCCGTGTACCGCCGCCCAACCGGTAACACCCGGTCTAACGTCAAAACGTTTCAATTCTTCTTCGGTATATTCTTCCCATTGCTTAGGGTAATAAGTAAGAACGGGTCGTGGTCCAATAAGTGACATATCGCCTTTTATGATATTTATAAATTGCGGAAGTTCGTCAATACTCGTTGTGCGAATAAACTTGCCAACCTTGGTAACTCGTCTATCGCCTTTTTCACAATAAACACCTTCTTCCATTTGTTCAGCGCCGATACACATTGAACGGAATTTATACATCCAATACACCTTTCCGTTTTTGCCAACGCGTTCTTGCTTAAAAATAACAGGGCCTTTAGATTCAATTTTTATTACGATTGCAACAATCAACATAGTAAGGGCGCATATAACAAGCCCGAAAATAGAAATAAAAAGGTCAAAAAATCTTTT
>JAGCIP010000095.1 GCA_017648525.1 Clostridia bacterium | reverse complement strand
TAAATAGCCCCGCCGGTAATTTTTACTAATTCGCCATCATCTCCTATTACAGGATGTCCAAGTGATGCAATTCTATTATTTTTAATAAATGTTACCGTACCTATTCCGCAAATATCATCACGGATAAAGACACCTAATCGATATTCACCATTTAAATCTTTTGCAGGGATTATACTTTTAATCAAGGTTTCGCCTTGTCTTTCTATTTGAATTAAGTGTTCTTTATTAGATTTAATAGATAAACCCACTTCTTTGGCGTCATTGACATCAACGCCATCAATTTTTATTATTACGTCTCCATTTCTAATATCGGCGCACTTTGCGGGCGATTTCACCCCCTCACTAGTAATAACGTCACAAACACCTACAATACGTGCACCTTTTGTTTCTAGTGAAAACCCAGCAGGCATACCACCCAAATACACTTTATCTGCATCAGCCTTAACCGTTATGGTGTTACCAAACAATGTCAAAAAGCACAATAAAAAACAAACAATATATATAAAACTAAATTTTCTTTTCATTTTTACTCCACTTTAATTATCTTGAGTTAAATGGAGAAATATATTCATAAAAAAACAAAAAAATAACGCCGTTAGTAACATTTTTAACAGCGTTATTTTGTTATAAATTTTTTTTATATTCATTCGCAGAATTTATTAAATCAACGGCGTGTAATCTAGCAGATTCACTATTTACGTCCCCACCTATCAGGCGAGTAATTTCAATAACTTTTTCATCACGAGATAAGGATTGTACGTTGGTTAGCGTTTTTCCGTTAGACTCAGATTTACTAATTAAAAGATTATTATCAGCCATTGCTGATATTTGCGGTAAATGAGTTATTGCAATTAACTGAACGTTGCTTGAAATTTTTGCAAATTTTTCCGCTACTACTTTTGCAACCACACCGCTAATACCTGCGTCTATTTCGTCAAAAATAAATGTAGGAACTTCTTCGTATTTAGCGGTTTGAGCTTTAATTGAAAGCATAAACCGACTCATTTCACCACCACTAATAACCATAGACAATGGTTTTAACGGCTCACCAAGGTTTGCTGAAAACATAAACTCTACCTTATCAAAACCGTTTGCAGAATTAAATTCACACTCTTCAAAATTTGGCTGTTCGTTAAAATTTATAACAAATTCAGCACTAGGCATACCCAAACCTTTAAGTTCATGAATAACGTTAGAAGAAAACTTGTCCGCAGTTTCCTTACGGCATTTACTTAATTGAATGTATTTATCAAATAAAACTTTTTCAAGTTTTTCTTTGTTTTTCAACAAATCTTCTGCTATTTGATTAAAGTTTTCAAGTTTTTCCTTTTCTTTTATTGCCTTAACAAGAAAATCATTAACAGAAGAAAAATCTCCGCCATACTTCTTGTTGATGTTTTTAATCATGTCTAATCGTTCTTCTAAATCATCTAAAGAAATATCAAAAGAATCAATTTCGTCTAAATAATCACTAATTTGCTCGTCGACGTCACCCAGCTCTGATATAATCGAATCCAAACGAGCGGATAAATCTGAATATCCTTTATTAAAATCAATAATTGAGCCAAAAGACCTGTGCGCCAAGGAAAGTGAGTCACTAACGCCACCGTCGTCACTAATGACGGATTTGATAGATTTTAGGGCGTTAATTATCTTTTCTTGATTATTTATTTTGCGTTTAAGTTCGGTTAATTCTTGTT
>JAGCIP010000094.1 GCA_017648525.1 Clostridia bacterium | reverse complement strand
TTAACGTCTTAAAAGAAGAAGTTACAAAGATGTTTGACGATAAAGCGGAAGAATTAAAAAATAACGAAATGCAAGAAAAATTTAAAAGCGAAGCGGTTGACGTTACCTTGCCAGGTAAAGTTAATTCCGTGGGTAGTTTGCACCCGCTTAATATTGTTAAAAATAAGATTTTAGACGCATTTTGTGGCATGGGGTTTGAAGTATTTGAAGGCCCTGAAATAGATACGGATTACTATTGTTTCCAAGCACTTAATATTCCGCAAGACCACCCTGCACGTGATATGCAAGATACTTTTTATATCACTGAGAACGTATTGTTACGCCCGCACACTTCGCCAGGACAGGTTAGAACCATGGAAAATAAAAAGCCACCGATTAAAATTTTAAGTCCGGGTAGAGTTTATAGGGCAGATGACGACGCATCTCACTCTCCAATGTTTCATCAAATTGAAGGATTAGTTGTTGATAAAGGTGTTTCTCTATGTGATTTACAAGGGTTGCTTAACGAATTTGTTAAGATTATGTTTGATGAAGATACAAAAACACGTTTTAGGCCGTCGTATTTCCCGTTCACCGAACCGAGTGTAGAAGTTGACGTTACTTGCTGTAAATGCCACGGTGCAGGTTGTAGTCTTTGTAAGGGCACGGGCTGGATTGAAATTCTTGGCGCAGGCGTTGTTAATAAAAAGGTTTTAGAAATGAGCGGTATTGATTCTAACGAATATTCAGGGCTTGCGTTTGGCTTGGGTATAGAGAGAATTACTATGATTAAATACGGCATTTCCGATATTAGAACGTTGTTCGAAAATAACGTTAAATTCTTAAAACAATTCAACAGGAGATAATAATATGAAAGCACCACTTTCCTGGTTAAAAGATTACGTAGATATTGATTGCACCCCAGAGCAATTAAAAGATAAACTTTTTTCTTGCGGGTTTGAAGTTGAAGAAATGATTTACGTCGCAAGACATATTAACAAAATAGTAACTTGTAAAATATTAAGTATTGACAAGCATCCTAATGCTGACAAATTGTCGGTTACTCAAGTTGATGCTGGTAAATACGGCAAGTTGCAAATCATAACCGCTGCAACGAATATATTTGTAGGGGCAACTGTTCCCGTTGCATTAGACGGTTCAACCTTAGCTAACGGCGAAACTATTAGAAACGGTGAATTACGTGGTTTGCCATCAATGGGTATGTTTTGTAGTGGAGAAGAGTTGGGGATAAACGACGACTGGTATGACGGTGCGTCTGTTAACGGTATTTTAATCTTAAAAGAAGATTATGATCTTGGTGTTGAAGTTAAGGAAATACTTGAACTTGAAGACGTTATGTTTGATATAAACGTAACAGCAAATCGCCCTGATTGTCAATCGATTTTTGGTTTAGCAAGAGAAGTTGCAGCAGTCCTTAATAAGCCGTTAAAAATGCCCACTACTGATTACGCTATAAATTCTAACGTTTCCACGATTAACACTATAAAAGTTACTAATAAAGCATTTGATTTGTGCCCGAGATATAAAGCAAGATACGTTTCGAACGTTAAACTTGAACAATCTCCTAGATGGTTAAAGAGAAGATTGTTTTCTATGGGATTACGTTCTATCAATAATATTGTTGACATCACGAACTTCGTTTTACTAGAAATAGGACAACCTATGCACGCTTTCGACCTTAATGATTTAGGTGGTAAAGAAATTATAATTCGCAGAGCGAACGAGGGAGAAAGCATTGTAACTTTAGATGAAAAGCAATTTGCATTAAATTCGTCTAATTTAGTTATATGTGACAACCAAAAGCCCGTTGCATTAGCCGGTATTATGGGTGGATTTAATAGCGGAATTAAGGACGATACAAATGAAGTAGTGTTTGAATGCGCTAAATTTGCAAGAGATAATATTAGAAAGTCGTCTAAACAATTAGGACAACGTACGGATTCGTCGTCTAGATATGAAAAAGGCGTTGACTTTTATTCGGTTGAGTTAGGCTTAAACAGAGCCTTAAACTTAATTCAAACCTTAAATTGTGGTACAATTTCCGCCGACGAGTACGACCTTGTTGATGATAAAATTGAAAACAAAGTTATTGAAACTACTTTTGATAAAATTAATGGCGTGCTTGGTATTAGCGTTAGTGAAAAAGATATAGTTAAGATATTATCTAGACTTAACTTTGAAACTGAAGTTAACGGAAAAAACATAAAAGTTATCGTTCCTCTTTATAGGGAAGACGTTGAAGGTTACCCCGATTTAGCAGAAGAAATTATTAGAGAGTATGGCTATGAACATATTGAGCCTACCTTGCTTAAAACTTCGTCAATAACTAACGGTGGATTAACTCCTGAACAAGCCAAAGTTGAAAACCTTAAAAACCTTTTAATAGGCTATGGATTTAACGAAATGATTACCTATTCTTTCGTGTCTGAAAAAGAATACGACACCTTTGGTTTTGATATTAAATCTAAAGAATATATGCCTATTAGATTATTAAATCCTTTAGGTGAAGATTTGGCTGTAATGAGAACTTCGTTATTGCCGTCTGCGGTTAAAACTGCTTGCTATAATCTTAACAGAAAGAACTATGACGGCAGATTATTTGAATTTGCAAAAGTTTACAATCCAAAATCATTGCCACTTACCGAATTACCTGTTGAAAATGAAACCTTGTCTTTGGTCGTGTTCGGCAGTCAAGAAGATTATTTCACGTTAAAAGGCGTAACTGACGGTATATTCGGGGCTTTCTGCAACGGTGTGGATTTCAAATACGTTCCGTCAAAATTAAAATGTATGCACCCAACTCGTTCTGCAGATATTTTAGTTGATGGTGAAATCGTTGGATATTTAGGTCAAATACACCCGTCGGTAATTGCAACCTTTGACGTTGATAAACCCGTTTACGCTTGTGAAATTTACTATTCTAAACTTAAAAAATATTTTAACGACAAAATTTCATTTAAGGCAATCTCAAAATATCCTATGATTGAGAGAGACTTGGCTATTTTAGTAGACGATAACGTTTCTTATGATAGTGTAATAAGAGTGATTAAGCAAAACGGTGGGGAATATCTTGATAGCGTTGAACTGTTTGACGTGTATCAAGGGGCTCAAGTTTCGGCTGGCAAAAAGAGTATGGCGTTCAACTTGATTTTCTTGTCGTATGACAGAACGTTGAACGTTGACGAGATTGACCAAACTATTAAAAATATTCTTAAAGGCTTGAGAGATTCAATAGGGGCTGAATTAAGATAATGATTTCTGCTAAGACGTTAAAGGCAATTGAATACGATAAAATTATGGAAAGTCTTTCGGATTTTGCCGTATTAAGTGAAACTAAAAGCGTTATACGTAGTTTCACTCCTTTAACTTGCATTGCAGAGTCAAAACTATTATTAAACAAAACTAAAGAAGCATACGTGTATCTTTATAAATATAGCACGGGTGGAGTTTATTATTTTGAAGATATAAGCGACGAACTTAAACGCGTTGATATAGGCGGAACACTTAACAATGCAGAACTTCTAAAAGTTGTTGCAAATCTTAAAAGTGCACGCCTGATTAGAACAGCTGTTGAATCGGTAAGCGACCAGTCCTTATGCTTGATTAAAGAGATTGTTAGTCTTTTATTTACAAATCAAGAGTTTGAAGAAGAAATCTCTAGTAAAATTATTTCGGTTGACCAAATAAGTGATACTGCGTCGCCTAAACTTTATTCTATTAGAAAAAGTATTAGCAACATTAATGCACGCATAAGGTCGGAACTAAATTCTTATATGCGTGGTGGTTTAAGTAAATACTTGCAAGACAGCGTAGTTACTTTAAGGCAGGATAGATACGTTATACCTGTAAAAAGTGAATATCGCAGTTTGGTAAAAGGTTTTATTCACGACCAGTCGTCCTCTGGAGCAACGGTGTTTATTGAACCGGAACACGTAATAGAACTAAACAACGACTTAAAACGTGCTATGCTTGATGAAGCCGACGAAATTCATAGGATTTTGGCCGAATTGTCGTCAAAAGTTTCTTATATGTCCAACGCATTAAGATACAATGCGGAAAATTTAGTTGAACTTGATTTTTGTTTTGCAAGGGCGTCTTATTCTTTCAAAAACAAATGCTCTTTTCCAGAATTAAACGAGAGTGGAATTGTCGAAATCGTTAGGGGTAGACACCCTTTAATTGCCAAAGATAAAGTAGTTCCTATTTCATTAAAATTAGGAAAAGACTATAATTTTTTATTAATTACAGGTCCAAATACCGGCGGTAAAACTGTAACCTTAAAGTTAGTGGGGCTTTTTAGCGCAATGGCAATGAGTGGATTGTATTTGCCCGCAGACGACGGTTGTTTAATTTCAATTTTTAACAATATATATTGCGATATTGGTGATGAACAAAGTATTGAACAAAATTTATCAACCTTTTCATCTCATATAAAAAATATTATAAACATAATTAACAACGTTGACAAACGCAGTTTAGTTTTGCTTGATGAAATAGGTGCGGGGACTGACCCAGAAGAAGGTAGCGCCTTAGCACTTGCTATTATTAAAAAACTACTTTCATGTGATTGTTTTGGCATTATTACAACCCACTATTCAAACCTTAAAGAGTTTGCGATTGAGAGCAATAAAATTGAAAACGCATCAATGGAGTTTGATGCAAAAACTTTAAGACCTATGTATAAAATTAACATAGGCATTCCCGGTAGTTCAAACGCTATTGATATTGCTAAAACGCTTGGGCTTGATGAAAATATAATTACTGATGCGCTTTCATTGCTTTCACAAGACAAAATTAGTTTTGAAAAAGTTTTAAAAAGGGCGGAAGAAAGTAGAAGAGATGCGGAAAGTTTGGCAAAAGAACTTGACAAAGTAAAAAAGGAAAAAGAAATAGAACTAGCCCAAATTCAAGAAGAAAAACAAAGAATAATTAAAGAAAGAGAAAAAATTTATATTACAGCAAAACAAGAAACCAAACGTATTGTTGCTGATAAACTTTCAGAAGCCGAAGAAATAATTGACGAATTAAAAAGTATATTAAAAAAAGTTGGTTTAGAAAGTAAAGAAGTGTTTAGGGCTAGCGAATTAAAGAACCGCTTAAAAAACAGTAGG
>JAGCIP010000008.1 GCA_017648525.1 Clostridia bacterium | reverse complement strand
TTAACACTCTTTACGAAAAGGTTATACAAGCGTTTGACAAGAGAGACGTTGGCATACTATCCGAAGTTGACAAAATAGAACAACAAATAGACGATATGAGTGCGGAACTTGAAAACCGTCATATAGAAAGGGTTAAGGGCGGATTGTGTACTGCACAACTAGGTTCAGTATTCCTTCAAACCATTTCTAATCTTGAAAGAGTGGGCGACCACATCACAAACGTGGCGTTCAGTATTAAGAAATATCGCCACGCTCAAAAGAGCGAAAGTTAAATATTTAAAGAGAGTATAAGTTAAATCCGCCGTAAACGTTTGACAAACGGCGGATTTCTTTATATAATGGTTAAGAAATTAAAAATAATGCGGTAGTTTTGGTTTAAAAAGGGCCGACTGCTTAAAGGAGAAAAAGATATGAATAAAAAATCTATCAAAGACGTAGACGTTAAGGGTAAAAAATGTCTTGTCAGAGTGGACTTCAACGTTCCTATGAAAGACGGTAAGATTACCGACGAAACTCGTATTAACGGCGCACTTCCCACCATTAAATATTTGGTTGATAACGGGGCAAAAGTTATTCTTTGCTCTCACATGGGAAAACCCCACAACATTTTCACGGAAGGTTTTTCTTTAACTAAAAAAGAAAAGAAAGCCGTAGAAGCACTCCCTGCAGAAGAACAAGCAGCGGCAAAAGCAGAATATCTCAAAAAAGCAATTAAAGATAAAGAAAAATTCACTCTCCGTCCCGTAGCGGAAAAACTTTCTGAAAAATTAGGCAAAACCGTAGTTTTTGCAGAAGACGTAGTTGGTCCTAGCGCAGACAAAGCGGTTGCTGAAATTAAAAACGGTGAAGTTGTTCTTCTTGAAAACACCCGCTTTGAACAAGGCGAAGAAAAGAGAAGTGAAGAACTTTGCAAAAAACTTGCAACCTATTGTGATATTTACGTTAACGACGCATTTGGTACTGCGCACCGTTCACACGCAACCACCGCAGCGATTGCTGAATACGGTTTTGTTGATACGGCTGTTTGCGGTTTCCTTATTGAAAAAGAACTTTCTGTTATGGCAGACGCTTTAGAAAATCCCGTTAGACCGTTCGTTGCTATCTTGGGTGGTGCAAAAGTTGCTGATAAACTTAAAGTTATTTCTAACCTTTTGGAAAAATGTGATACTCTTATTATCGGTGGCGGTATGGCTTATACTTTCCTTAAGGCTAAAGGTTATGAAGTTGGAACTTCACTCGTTGACGACGAACAAATCGATTACTGCAAAGATATGATGAAAAAGGCAGAAGAACTTGGCAAAAATCTTCTTCTTCCCGTTGATGCAGTTGTGACCAAAGACTTCCCGAATCCTATCGACGCAGAAGTTGCTTGCGCTGAATACGGTGTGGACGCTATTCCTGCTGATATGATGGGTCTAGATATCGGCTCAAAAACCGCAGAAATTTATACCGACGCTGTTAAAAAGGCAAAGACGGTTATTTGGAACGGACCTATGGGTGTGTTTGAAAACCCGATATTTGCAAAAGGCACTATCGCAGTTGCTAAAGCACTTGCAGAAACTTCTGCAACCACTATTATCGGTGGTGGCGACTCTGCAGCGGCAGTAACCCAACTTGGTTTTGCAGATAAAATGTCACACATCTCTACCGGTGGCGGTGCATCACTTGAACTTTTTGAAGGCAAGAAACTCCCTGGAATTGAATGCCTAAATAACAAATAAATTTATATAGGAGACTTACTATGAGAAAACCGATTATTGCAGGAAACTGGAAAATGAACAAGACCGCAAAAGAAGCGGTAGAACTTATTAACGGACTTAAACCGTTAGTTGCTAAATCTAAACCCGAAGTAGTTGTTTGTGTACCTTACACCGACCTTTGGGCAGTAGCAGAAGCAATTAAGGGTAGCAAAATTAAACTTGGTGCTGAAAACGTTGCTTGGGCAGACAGCGGTGCTTTCACCGGTGAAATTTCAGCAGATATGTTAAAGGAAATCGGCGTTGAATACGTTATCATTGGACATAGCGAACGCCGTCAATATTTTGGCGAAACCGACCAAAGCGTTAATATGCGTTTAAAACAAGCGCTTGCAAAAGGTTTAAAACCCATCGTTTGCGTTGGCGAAACCTTGGTTGAAAGAGAAAAGAACAAGACCAAAAAGGTATTAAAGAAACAAGTTCTTGAAGGATTTAAGGACGTTACCGATTTTTCTAATATCGTAATCGCATATGAACCTGTTTGGGCAATCGGCACAGGCAAAACCGCTACTGCTGAAGACGCAAACAAGACTATCGGCTACATTAGAAGTTTGGTTAAAAAGACTTGGGGTGCAGAAGTCGCAAAAGCACTTCGTATTCAATACGGCGGAAGTATGAAACCTTCTAACGCAAAAGAACTTATGGCTATGCGCAATATCGACGGTGGTTTAATCGGTGGTGCAGCGCTCAAAGCAGAAGACTTTGCGGGTATCGTTAATTACAAAGGCTAATATAAAATAAAAAGAAAAAGGGCACAAATATTAAATTGTGCCTTTTTATAAGGAAGATAGAAATGAAATCAAGACCAAATTGTATTATCATTATGGACGGATACGGACACAGTTGCCAAAAAACAGGAAACGCAATAGTTTGTGCAAATAGTGTTAACGTAAATAAATTGATTAAGGAATATCCCAGCACCTTTATAGGCGCAAGTGGAATGGACGTAGGTTTGCCCGAAGGTCAAATGGGTAACAGCGAAGTTGGGCATCTCAATATGGGTGCGGGCAGAATAGTTTATCAAGAACTTACCCGCATAACCAAGTCAATAAAAGACGGCGATTTCTTTGCTAACGAAGAATTGTTATACGCTATTCAAAACGCAAAGGAAAACGGCAAAAAACTCCACCTTTACGGTCTATTGTCAGACGGTGGCGTTCACAGTCATATAACTCATCTTTACGCTTTAATCGAACTTGCCAAAAAGCAAGGTCTTAAAGAAGTTTTCGTGCATTGTTTCCTTGATGGTAGAGACGTATCTCCCACAAGCGGTGCGGATTTTATTAAAGCCTTAAAAGAAAAGACCGAAGAACTTTCTTTCGGTACGATAGCATCAGTTGGCGGTAGATACTACGTTATGGATAGAGATAACCGTTGGGATAGAGTTGAAAAGGCTTACGATATGATGACGCTTGCAAACGGCGAAACAACTGAAGACGTTGAAGCATACGTTAGAAAATCTTATGAAAACGGTGTTACTGACGAATTCGTTATTCCTGCACACGTTGTAAAGGACGGAAAGCCCGTTGGCTTGATTGAAAATGGAGATAGTATTATATTCTTTAACTTCCGTCCTGACCGTGCACGTCAAATAACTCGTGCTATGAGCGAAAAAGAGTTTGACGGTTTTGATAGAAAGTCTGGCTTTATCAATCCTGCATACGTTTGCTTTACTAGATACGACGCAAGTTTCACCAACGTAAGAGTTGCGTTTAAGCCACAAGTTTTAACCAACACTTTGGGTGAATATATCGCATCTTTAGGATTAAAGCAATTGAGAATTGCCGAAACTGAAAAATATGCGCACGTAACTTTCTTCTTTAACGGTGGCGTGGAAAAACCAAATTCAAACGAAGATAGAGAACTTATTCCGTCGCCCAAGGTTGCAACTTATGACTTGCAACCGGAAATGAGTGCATACGAAGTAACCGAAAAGGTTATAGAAAAACTTTCAACCAACCTTTACGACGTGGTTATATTGAACTTTGCAAATTGCGATATGGTAGGGCATACGGGCGTGTTTGAGGCAGCGGTTAAAGCAGTTAACACGGTTGACGAATGCGTTGCTAAAGTAGTTGACAAGATTTTAGAAATCGGCGGAAACGCAATTATCACGGCTGACCACGGCAATGCTGATAAAATGCAAGAAGAAGACGGTTCTCCGTTTACAGCACACACGACTAATTTAGTTCCGTTTGTAGTAGTGGGTAAAGATTTCAAAGACGCAAAATTGCGTAACGGCGGAATTTTAGCAGACGTTGCACCTACTTTCCTTGATATGATGGGAGTAGAAGTTCCTGCTGAAATGACGGGAAAATCACTACTTGTGAAGTAAAAGTACGTTAAAATAGTTGCGCCTTGCACTTTTTTATGATACAATAAGTTAGAATTTTCGTGAATACGTTTGAATTCAAACGTTTAAGGAGATAATTATGAACATGTTATATATGCTTATGGCAACTAGCGGAAACGCATTTTGGAGCGTTTGGCACGACTACCTTAAATACATTTTCCTTGCAATAATGGCTATTTGCGCAATATTTGTTATTTTGGTTGTATTATTTCAACCTGGCAACTCGTCGGGCGTTAGTGCTCTTGGCGGGCAGACCGAAACTTTTTTAGGTAAGAACAAGAGTAAGACTTTTGAACACAGAATGAGAAGACTTACTGTTATTAGTAGTATCGTATTTGCGGTTTTATGTATCGTTTTTGCGATTGTTGCTTTACTTGCTTAAAATAAAGAAAGTTTTATTCGGCGGTCTGTTTAGACCGCCGTTTAGTTTTTATAGGGCTTTGAGGAGATTATGGCAAAGACTGAAATTTTAGAGGGCGTACTCTCTGGAAACGAACGTGGTTATGCGTTCTTAATATTAGGAGACGGAAAGGAAGATTATTTTATTCCGCACCACGACTTAAAAGATGCTATGCATGGAGACAGAGTGCTTGCTCAAACTACCGACGGTAGTGGCGAGCGCACTACTGCACGTGTCTTAAAAGTTTTAGAACGTGGAATAAAAGAACTTGTTGGCACGTATTTTACTTGTAAAAGCGGTGGGTTCGTCGTCCCTGACCAAAGAAAATATTATAGCGACGTGTTTATTCCGTTCGGCAAAGGTTTAAGAGCCAAGTCGGGCGATAAGGTCGTGTGTAAAATCTTGTCTTATCCAAAAAGAAAATCTCCAGAAGGCATAATTACTGAAATCGTCGGCAGGCAATTTGATAAAAAAACCGAGATTAAATGTATTTTACGCTCGCATAACTTAATAGAGAAATTTCCTAAAGAAGTTATTGAAGAAAGCCGTAAATTTGACGGAGAGTTATCTAAAAAAGATTTTATAGGGAGAGAAGATTTCCGTTCACAAACAACCGTTACAATAGATGGGGAAGACGCACGAGATTTTGATGATGCAATATCTATACAAAAGTTAAAAAACGGCAATTACCTCTTAGGAGTTCATATCGCAGACGTAAGTCATTACGTAAAAGCAGGCGGGGAGATAGATAAACAAGCCTTTGAACGTGCTACAAGCGTATATTTCCCCGAACAAGTTATTCCTATGTTACCCGAAAGGCTTTGTAACGACCTTTGTTCGTTAAAAGAAGGGGTGGATAGGCTTACGCTTTCTTGCGTTATGCAAGTTAATAAAAAAGGGCAAGTTTGCGATTATAAAATAACACCGTCGGTAATTAAAAGTTCGGCTCGCTTAACCTATACTACCGTGCAAAAAATTATTGACGGCGATAAAAAACTAATTAAAAAATACGAAAGTTTAATTAAAAACATCTATCTAATGAACGAACTTGCCGATATTTTAATTGAAAAGCGTGACGAGGAAGGGAGTGTGGATTTAGACGTTAAAGAAAGTGCAATTTCAGTTGGCAAAAACGGCGAAATAATAGTACAGCCCGCACCAAGAGATAAGGCGCATAGAATTATAGAAGAATTTATGATACTCGCAAACGTTACGGTTGCGGAATATATGTTCTATTTGGAAAAACCGTTCGTTTATCGTGTACACGAAAGTCCCGCACCAGATAGGCTTGAAAATTTCTATACATTCCTAAAAGGTTTAGGCGTTAATTTTAAGAGAAAAAAGGACGAAGTTTTTCCAAAAGACTTTCAAACCATACTAAAAAATGCAGAAGATACCCCCGCATATACACTTATAAATAGAGTTATGTTACGCTCTATGCAAAAGGCAAAGTATTCGCCTGTAGACGTGGGGCATTTTGGGCTTTCTAAAGAGCATTATTGTCATTTTACTTCGCCTATTCGCCGTTATCCCGATTTAGTTATTCATAGAATAATTAAAGACTTTTTAAGAGGCGAGCAAAACCTTGAAGAAAAGTACGGCGAGTTTGTTTTTTTGGCATCAAATCAGTCGTCCGAAAAGGAAAAGAACGCTATCGACGCCGAGCGTGCGGTTGACGATTACTATAAACTTTTATATATCAGCGGATACGTTGGCGAAGAATTTGACGGAATTATTAGCGGTGTTACGGGTTTTGGTATATTTGTAGAACTTTCTTCGGGAGTAGAGGGTTTAGTTAAGATTGAAACAATAAAAGGTAAAAGATATACTTACGACCAAAATAATTACCTACTTTCTAACGGTAAAACGACTTTTAGATTAGGTCAAAAAGTTAGAATAAAAGTGGCGGGCGTGAATTACGGAGACCGCCGTGCGGAATTTGTTTTGTTATAATTTATTATAACCCTTGCAAAAGTTATAAAAATGTTGTAAAATAATCTTTAAGGTGTTAAATGGAAGATAAAGTAATATGCCTTAATAGGTCGGCAAGTCACGAATATTTTATTCTTGAGAGATTAGAAGCGGGAATCGTGCTTGACGGCGGGGAAGTGAAATCCTTAAGACAAGGCAACGTAAACTTAAAAGACAGTTTTTGCGTTATACATAACGGTGAACTGTTTATAAAAAATATGCATATCGCTTTATATGATAAAGCGGGTGAGTTTAATACGAAAGATTCTCGCAGAGACAGAAAACTTTTAATGCACAAATTAGAGATTTTAAAGGTGGGCGCAAAGATAAACCAAAAAGGTCTTACGTTAGTGCCGTTAAAGTTATATTTCAAGCAATCGCTTATTAAAATGGAACTTGGCGTTTGCC
>JAGCIP010000093.1 GCA_017648525.1 Clostridia bacterium | reverse complement strand
GTATGGCGTAGTGTTGCCGTCTATTGATGAAATGAATTTAGAAGAGCCTGTCTTGGTTAAACAAGGCGGGAAATACGGGGTGAAATTAAAAGCGTCTGCGCCGAGCTTACATTTAATCAAGGTAGACGTTTCGACTGAAGTTTCGCCAATTGTCGGTACGGAAAAACAAGGTGAAGACTTAATAAAATACATTATGAGCAGGTTTGAAGATAACCCTGCTGGAATTTGGGAAACGAATATGTTTGGCAAGTCGTTGCATGACCTTGTTAACGAAGGGTTAGCAGGTAAACTTAACGCAATGCCAAAGGACGCACAAGGAAAAATGCAAAAAACTCTTACCAAAATGGTAAATGAAAACCGTGGCGGTATGATTTGTATATTGTTATAAACTAAAAAGGCACGAAAAGTCGTGCCTTTTTTATCTAATTTTTGTATTTAATTATAAATCGTTCAAGTAAGGCAACGCACATATACATAAGTGATGCTAATATACAAAGAACAACTGTCGACGCCATAACTAAATTTAACTTAAAAACCTGACCGCCGTAAACTATTAAATAACCAAGTCCAGCACGTGAAACTAAGTATTCGCCCATAATAGAGCCAACCCAAGCAAGACCAACGCAAATTTTTAGCATGCTAATTAAAGTTGGCATACTGCCGGGAATAACTAATTTAGTTAAGATTTGAAATTTGTTAGCACCCATAGAGCGCAATAAAAGTATTTTATTTTTGTCTGTGGCGGAAAAGCCTGATAGCATAGTAATTATAGCAACTATAATGCCGATAAGCACAGCCATAAAAATTATAGCTTTACTACCGCTTCCGCACCACACGATAATTATTGGGCCTAACGCAATTTTTGGCAAACTATTTAGAACAACCACGTATGGCTCTAATATTCGTCGTAATCTTTCAGACCACCAAAGTGCTAACGCTATAATATAGCCTAAACCTACGGCGATTAAAAAGCCTAAAACAGTTTCGTAAAGGGTAATCAAGGAGTGATACAATAAGTTGTCGTTAACTAATAATTCCTTTATGGTTAAAACTATCTGTGACGGGCAACTCGTGATAAACGAATCTATTATACCTAAAAAAGCAAATAATTCCCACAAACCAAATATCGAAAATAAAATTATAAACCGCATAGACCACACAAAAGTTGTTTCACGTTTAATTTTTTTAACGTAAAGTAAATGTGCGGGGGAAAAGTTTTTTTGATTATTCATTAGTGTAACTCCTTCCATATTTTTTCAAACCATACGCCAAATTCAGGACTTTCTCTCCGCTTAAGCGGAGAGTCGCCGTCAAGTGTTGGCTTAAATATCGATTTTACCATTGCAGGTCTATTAGTTAGGACTATGATTTTGTCAGACATAGAGATTGCTTCGGATATATCGTGTGTTACTAAAACGGTAGTTTTTTGCTCGTTTTTTATTATATTATAAACGTCGTCGCAAACGCTTAAACGAGTTTGATAATCAAGAGCAGAAAACGGTTCGTCTAAAAGCAAAAGTTTGGGTTTAGCAACCAAAGTTCTGATTAGTGCAACCCTTTGTCGCATACCGCCGGATAGTTGGTCGGGATAGTTTTTCTTAAAATCTCCCAAACCGTATTTTTCAAGCAAATCAATAGCGTATTTTTTATTTTCAGCAGTATTAATTTTCTTAATTTCTAAAGGTAGGTAAACGTTTTTTTCTATCGTGCGCCAAGGGAAAAGTTGGTCTTTTTGTAACATATAACCTAAACCACTCAAATTGTTAGAACGTTCTCCGTCGATAGTGATAACGCCGGAAGTAGGTGTAATTAAACCTGCAATTAACGATAATATAGTGGTTTTTCCGCAACCCGAAGGCCCAATAATTGAAATAAAATCGCCTTCATTGCAATTAAAACTTAATCCTTGTATTGCGCAAATTTCATCAGTAAGCGTTTGATAAGTTAGCGAAACGTTTTTCAATTCAAGTAGTTTTTTCATAGTTTTATCCGCCGTGATTAAAAGTTTTAGCCAAATATTTCTTTTGCCAATGAATTGTTAACTAGTTTGTTAAAGGGAACACGAACGTCTAATTCTCCCGCATTTTGCATAACGTCTTGCAACCTTTCAAAACTGCTTTCCGTTGCTTGCAAATCAGTTTTCCAAGCGTCTATCTTTTTATAACTTTTTACTGACTGCTCAATTGAGTTAATGGTAGTTGAGGGGAATTGTTTTACAATTGCAACTGCAACTTCATATTCGGTGTGAGTAGCCATATATTCGTAGGCCTTTTTAAGTGCCCGCAAAAATCCTTTAATAGTGTTTTGATTGTTGTTAATATAACTTTCAAGTGCAATAAAAGAAGTGTAGGGAATTTCTCCGCTTTCTTCGCCAACACTAGCAACAATGTGCCACTTACCGCTTGCCTGATATTCAGAGGAGGTAGGCTCAAACACCGTGCAATAATCGGCAACCCCGCTTAAAAAGGCGCTAGTCATCATATTAAACTGCACGTCGAAATTAAGTGTAAAAT
>JAGCIP010000092.1 GCA_017648525.1 Clostridia bacterium | reverse complement strand
GTTTCCGCAGTTTCAAGAATACCCGTTATTAACGCAGAAATAGTAACGGCAGTCGCTTTAGTTTTGTTGTTTTCTTTAATGTTTACCGAAAGTCGCTCCTACTTTGCTTTAGTCGTAGGGCATTTGGTAATTACTACGCCTTTCGTGGTTTTGTCCGTAATTCCAAAATTAAAGCAAATGGATGCGAATTTATACTAAGCGGCGCTCGATTTAGGTGCGTCACCGTTTAAGGCACTAATGAGTGTTGTTATTCCTGAAATTTTACCGGGAATTTTAAGCGGATTTATGCTTTCAATTACCTTGTCGCTCGACGATTATATTATATCGGCATATACACGCCCCGCAGGGTTCGACACCATATCGACTTACGTTTATGGCGCTATGGCAAAATCCAATGCAAACTCTTCTTTACCAGCACTTCGTGCATTATCGGCAATTATATTCGTAGTTATAATATTAGTGGTTGTTGGTAAAAACTTAATAACGTCAAAAAAGGAGAAAAACTAATATGAAAAGACTAGCATCTTTAATTTTAGCAATATTTCTTCTTATGCCCACCCTTTTATCAGTAGGGTGTGCGTTAAGTCCACAAGGGCAAGTTTCGAGCGTTTTAAGAGTGTGTAACTGTGAAGACTATATTGATGAAGATTTGTTGGCTGAATTCACGGAAGAAACGGGAATAGAAGTTATATATTCAACGTACGGCACTAATGAAAACCTATATAATGAACTAGTAATCAATCCAAACAGTTATGATTTGGTTGTTCCGTCTGAATATATGATTGAAAAACTTGCCGAAGAAGGTAGAATTCAAAAGTTGGATTTTACACAAAGAACGGAGTTAAAGGATTACGACCAAAACGTTTCGCCTTATATTAAATCTAGATTAAAAGAATTAGAAATTAAAAAAGGCGAACATAAAGGTGAAAATCTTTACGACTTTATGGTTGGATATATGTGGGGAACTATGGGCTGGGTATACGACACCGAAGCAGTAGACGTTGACCTTGTTAAATCGTGGGCGGGTGTATTTTCAGAACCGTCGCTCAATAAACGCATAACCATAAAGGACGCAGTTAGAGATTCTTATATAGTTGGTCTTGCAATGGTTTATCAAGACGAGTTAAAAGGGGTTAGCGATAACGCTACCATAACTGAAATATTAAACAGGGTAGACCAAAACTCAATTGATAAAGTAAACGCTAAATTAGAAGAATTTAAGCCTATGCTTTATGGTTTTGAAGTTGATAGTGGCAAGAACGATATAATTAACGACCGTATAGATGCGTACGTTGCTTGGAGTGGAGACGCCGCTTATGCAATAGACGTTGCTGCGGGAGAAGTTGAAGACGAAGACGGCAATATTATTTCCAACACTAGTTCGTTAAGTTATTATATTCCAGACGAAGGTAGTAATATTTGGTTTGACGGATTTGTAATGCCGTCAGGTAGCAATAATTACGACGCAGTTTATAAATTTTTAGAATTTATTTCTCGTCCTGAAACCGTTTATAGAAATATGGATTATACCGGATATACCGGCATGGTTGCAAGCGGTACGTTCACTATGGAAGATGAAGAAACGCACGAAGAATATGAAACCGACATATTTAGCGAGATAGTTTTAGGTTGGTTTGACGAATCTGAAGATTTAGAAGACGGCGAAGGAATAGAAGTTGATTTATCTTACTTTTTCGGTAGTGACGGCGATTATACCGTTGTCGTTTCAGAAGAAGGTTACGGTAGACTTATTGCGCAATATCCTACTGCTGAAATAGTACAGCGTTGTGCTATTATGAGTAACTTTAGTAGTGATACCTTGCTTGCTATTAACGGTATGTGGGAGAGTGTAAAGGGTGAAACTTTCCCTGTGTGGTTAATATTACTTGTAACGGCGTTAGTAGTATTGTTAGCGGTTGTAATTTTGCTTTATAGAAATAAAGATAAAATTAAATGGTTAAGATTGCCTGAAAGAAAAACGACTTATGCGCAACGCAAAGGCTATACTCTAATTAAAAAAGAAAATATAGAATAGGATTTATTTATGGAAAATTTAAGAAACAAAAAATGTTTTATATGTGATATGGACGGCGTTATTTATCACGGAAACCGTATAATACCGGGCGTTAAAGAGTTTGTTGAGTGGTTAGATAAAAGCGGTAAAAACTTCTTGTTTTTGACTAACAGTTCAGAACGCTCCCCTAGAGAACTTGCTCAAAAGTTAGCGAGAATGGGGTTAACCGTTAGCGAAGAACATTTTTATACAAGCGCACTTGCAACGGCGTCTTTTCTCAAAAGCCAATGTCCTAACGGCTCGGTTTACGTTATAGGCGAGCCAGGGCTTACGCAAGCGCTTTACGACGCAGGCTTTACTATGAACGATATAAACCCCGACTACGTAGTTTTTGGTGAAACTCGTTCGCTTAATTATGAAAAAATAGAAAAAGCCGTAAAATTAGTGTTAAACGGTGCTAAACTTATAGGAACAAATAGCGATTTAACCGCAAAGGTTGAAAGTGGTATAATCCCCGCTTGCCGTGCGCTTATTTCTTCTATAGAAATGACAACGGGGCGTGAGGCGTATTTTATAGGGAAACCAAACCCATTAATGATGCGTCACGCACTAAAGAAACTAAATTGTCACAGGGTAGACGCAGCGATTATCGGGGACAGAATGGATACCGATATACTTTCTGGAATAGAGAGTGAACTTGACACCGTTTTAGTTTTAACAGGCGTAACTGAAAAAGAAGACTTGATTAATTACGCATATCAACCAAAATACGTTTTAGATAGTGTTGGGGATATAACTCCAAAAGAATAAGCAAAAAATTAAAGCACCGCTTAGTTTAAGCGGTGCTTTTTTAATGCTAATGTTAAAAATCCCAAGCGGGAATATACTTTTCATTCGCGCTTTCAAATTCTTGATAATATGCGTTTTTAATGTCTAACGACAAGCAATAATCAATTACCGTGTCGTATTCACGCTGAGTAATTTTTCTTTTAAGTTCTGGAAAATTTTCTATATTTCCAAACGGTGTGTACTGGCTCATAACGTTAATAAAGGCTTTTTCTTTAAATTTTGAAAACCAGTCTAAAATCTTTTTGCTATCGCTTGTGCATTGTGGCAAAACCAAATGCCTAACTATAACACCGTTTTTAAGTAGTCCGTCGTCGCCTAAAAGGTAAGGCTTACTATTTATCATAAATTCAATCGCAGAACTTGCAACATCAAAATAGTTTTCTTTCCCAGTATATCTTTTAGAAAGAGCAGGGGAAAAGTATTTCATATCAGGCAAATAAACGTCAACGTAGTCGTTTAACTTTTCAAGCATTTGAATATTTTCGTATCCGTGTGTGTTATATACAATAGGAATATTCGGTCTATAAATATCAAGTGCTTGTATAATTTTATCGGCATAATGGGTTGGGTTTACAAGGTTTATATTGTGCGCCCCGCTAAGTTCAAGTTCCTTAAATATTTCCGCAAGTTGATTTGCGGTTATCTCTTTGCCAAGATTATTGCGAGAAAGTTCGTAATTTTGGCAAAACACACACCTAAGCGAGCAGCCGCAAAAGAAAACCGTGCCAGACCCGTTTTTCCCGCTTATAACCGGCTCTTCAAAAGGGTGCAAGTAATATTTAGCAATCTTAATTTTTCCGTTAGTGCCACAAGCTCCTGCGGTTAAATTTTTGTCAACTTTGCAGGCGTTAGGGCATAGCGAACAGTAATTATTCAAGTTCAAACGCTCCCGTATAAAGTTGATAATATTTTCCGCCTTTCGCAATCAATTCTTCGTGCGAACCGCGTTCAATTACGTTGCCGTGGTCTAAAACCATAATAACGTCTGAATTTCTAACTGTAGAAAGTCTGTGTGCAATTACGAAAACCGTTCTGCCTTGCATAAGTCTATCCGTGCCTTTTTGAACTAACGCTTCCGTTCTGGTGTCAATAGAAGAAGTTGCCTCGTCCAAAATCATAACGGGTGCGTCTTTAACGGCTGCCCTAGCGATTGAAAGAAGTTGTCTTTGACCTTGAGAAAGGT
>JAGCIP010000091.1 GCA_017648525.1 Clostridia bacterium | reverse complement strand
GACGTGCTAGCAGCATCGGTTGTTGACCTAACGGAAAAAGACGAATACATTTTCGGTTCTAGCAATCCATGGGGGGCGGACTAATATGACAAAAAGTATTAAAAAAATATTTTACGTTGTTTTAACTTGTGTTTTATTGCTCTCTTCAATATGCTTACTATCAACTGCTAATAAAGTATATGCAGATAGCGTTGCTAGTTCGCTTCAAATGGAGAAAGGGGCGTCTGTTCGTATCTCTAGCGACGAAAAAGAACTCGGCATTAGGTATGCGATGATAATGAGCGAAGAAGAGTATTCGGGAATCAATAAAAAAGTTTCCGAAGGTGCTATTTCAGACGTAAGTTACGGAATTTTAATTGCACCAGCATATTATAACGACCTACACGCGCTCAATAAAGAAAACGTTTTTGGATACGACGGCGCAAAAGTTTATTATAACTGGTCGGTTGATGGTAAGTATACTGAAGAAACTGGTAAAGTTAGAATTACTAACCTTACTTCCAAAACGCTTGGCGAATATGAATATAAAGATGGTTACGTTGGAATGTTTGCATCAATAGTAGACTTGGAACCCGAAAACATTGCAAATGAATTTATCGGCGTTGGCTATATTCAATATACCTTAAATGGAAAAGTTGAATATCAGTTTACAGATTCTAACGATAACGTTCGTTCAATGGCTTTGGTTGCTCAAACATATATTGAAAAAAATCCAAACGACGATTGTAATGCGATTTTACAAACCGCTTATCTAGATAAGGTAGTAAGCGTTGAAAGTAAATATACTACCGAATATTACCTAGAGAATGCAGAAGGTGAATTTGTTAAGGCTGATACGGAAACAGAAGAAACTCTTAGTACAATCGGAGCAACAATAACGCCCGTTCAAAAGGAAATTCTTGGATATTATTTTGATCTAAATAATGAGAATAACAGTGTCGCAACTAAAGTTTTGGCTAATGATAAAACCGTATTAAAGTTATATTATAAAAAGGCTACTTTAAATGCAGACGGAACTTTCTTTAACTCGGATTTTGAGTTGACGGAAAAACTTGCAAGCAGTCCTTGCGCAACACCTTTAGGTTGGATTTATGATGGCGGTAACGACGGTTGGAACTACTATGCTACAAATGGCGAATTGCGTTTTAATGGTTATGAAAAACGTATTGAAAGTGTAAAACTTCCGCTTGAAGCAGGTAAGGCGGTAAGTGCAAGTGTTGACGGATACGTTAATGGAGGAAAATCGTATTTTAATATTTGTATTTATTTCTATGATGCGAATGGTGTGTTGATACAAACTAATAAACTTTCTTCAACGGATATTAGCTTGACGAATACTGCAAAACAAACGTATAATACAGAAACTTACGTGTCGCCCGAAAAAACGGCATTCGTTTCAATGGGAATAGCTCATGGCGGTGAAGGAAACGTTTTAATGTTTGTCGACAACGCTAAACTTAATGTGGTGGTTGATAACGGTCAATTAAATGCAGACGGAACTTTCTTTAACTCGGACTTCTCTATTGTTACGACTCCTAGCACAAGTCCTTGTGCATTGCCGTTTGGATGGGATTGTAAAGACCTTGGTGATAATGCGGGATATAACTATTTTGCGACTAGTGGAGAACTTCGTTTTAATGGTTATGAGAAAAAGGTTACTAGCAAAAAATTTGCTATTAACGCAGGAGAGTTGATTTCTGCCAACATAGATATTAGAACGGATGGTTCTAACGTATATTTCAATATGAAAATAAATTTCTATGGCGAGAACGGAGATTTGGTGCAAACAAAAGCATATAGCAGCGACGTTGTTCTAATTACTACAACGGAAGTTGAAACTCTTGCTACTCAAACATTTGTTGTTCCAGAAAATGCTGTGAAAGTTTCGTTGGATATTGAAGTTGGTACAGCAGGTTTAGCATACGTTGACAATGCTAAGATTTTCAAGGGTATATCCGCTTAAATAGTGGCGGTACTTTCTTTAATAGTGATTTTTCAACTGATGCGTTTGATATACCAGAGGGTGCCGTTTACGTTAGTATGATAGTTAAACACGTTAGTGGAAATACTTATGTTAGAGATGCTAGTTTTAATGTAGTTGCATAAACAAGATAAATCAATAAAAACCGCACTTTTGTGCGGTTTTTTGCATTTTTAGATGCTATTTGTTTAAGAACTTTTTGTGTTAGTAATGTGAAAATAATGCTATTTTTTAGGAAGAATATAACTATACACATTATGTGTAATAATATATAATAATTTATAGAATAATTCTAGGAGAAAATTATTATGAAACATATTGATTATTTAAAAGAAGGCAACGGAATATTAAGACTAAAACCTACGTGGGTGCCGAGAAGTTTTTGCCGTCCCGGGAAAAGGATAAAATTGCATCCTAATGATTATTACGTTTTAGGCTTAGAGCGTGGTGGAATTGACGAAAGATGGTTTGCGTCTACTACTTGGGCAGAAAACGGGCCAGGAACGCCGTTTGACGAAGGATTATCGTACGTAGTATCGGCTGATGGGAAAGAGCAGG
>JAGCIP010000090.1 GCA_017648525.1 Clostridia bacterium | reverse complement strand
TTTCTTAAACGAAATATCGCTATTTCTAATAAGAAAATCAAAGGTTATATGCAGGGACTATTCTCTGCTGTGGCTAAAATGTTTATGCCCGAAACAAACAACTACCGTAACCGTTTGCAAGAAATTGAAGAAGAAATGATTGCTAAGCGCAAGGAAGAAGAACAACTCATATCTTCCCCACAGCCACAGCAAAACGAAAAGTATAACCGCTACAAATTCGGTAAAGGAGATTAAAATGAAAGTTTTTTAGAAGAAAATTCAAAAAAGTTATAAAAACAGCTTGACTTCTTTTATAAAAAGTGATATTCGTATTAATACGACAGTACACTACGGTTAAGGAGAAGATTGAAATGGAAGGGTTAACGCTTGAAGAAGTAATTGAATATCAACGCACGCATCCACCCGTTAAGCACGTTTACGGCAAATGGGGCAACCTAAAAAAGCAGTATTTGATAGATACGGGTAAAGATTGGTTGATTGAAGATATTCCGTCCTATCTTCACGGCATAGATAAAGCCGCCGAGCAAATTTGGGAAGTTATGAGAGAAAAACTCTTAAAGCGCCCTGAATACAAAAAGACGGGCGAATTTATGCACGACGTTAAAATTGAAACGGAAATCAAAAACCGTATTGATGAAGAAATCTTAAACGAACTTATTTACGTAGATTAAAGGAGTATTAATATGGAAAGAAAACAAGATACGCCCACTCGCATTAGTCGTAGGGCTTATGAAGAAAAACACAAGGAAGAACGCAAGCTACTTAACAAGGTTTGGGGAACGAGTATTCCCCGTAAGGATGCAGAAAAAATTGATGAGTTCCTTACAAAAAACGGACTTAGTAAAGTAGATTTAATAATGGCAGGGTTCAACTACCTGCTACAAGTCCACTCGGATAAGGCAGAACGGTAAACTGCTGAAAGTAATAGCCGACGTGTTTCAACGGCGCAATGAATTTATGATATAAAGCGATAAGAAAAAAGGAAACACGGAAGCGTGGTATAAAATCCACCGTATTTATGAGTTGGCGGGGTTACGATGATAAGGGAAAACAAATGCGTAACGAATTAAAAGGAGGTTATCCCGCAACCACCAAATAAATGGAGGAAAATACTATAAACAACAAAATAACGGCGCAAAGCGCTTCTAATAAAACTATTGTAAACAATGAACCAAAAGCAAACGAAATGTTTGAGAACTATCCTGACGTTGTCAGTGTGGAAGATTTAATGCAAATGCTCCAAATCGGACAAGTGCTTGCATATAAATTGGTAAAACGAGGAGAAATAAAATCAAGAAAAGTTGGTAGAGAATACAAAATCCCAAAGATTAACGTAATCTCATATCTTCTTAATGGTACGGAGGTGAAATCGTGAACGTAAGCATTCACGCAAAAAAAGGATTTTTATACGGCGTTATAACTTATTACGACGAAGCGAACGTAAAAAGGCATAAATGGATAAGCACGGGCTTAAAAGAACGTGGGAATAAAAAAGAAGCAAAGAAAATTGCTGAAGAAAAAGCCGAAGAGTTTGAGAAAGAACTTATTGCTTCCCGTAATAGAATTTCACGTCGTGCAAACGCAAACGACACGGATAAGTCTGATGCGGTAATGCTTTTTAGCGACTACTGTGATAAATACGTTGAAGAAAGAAAGCCAAAATTATCGGCTTCGGTGTATTACGGCTACAAACGTTATATTCCACTCTTTAAAAAATTCTTTGATAAGCGTAAGCTACGTTTAATCGACGTTACCGAAAAGGAATTAAACGAGTTCTATGATAGCGAAAGAAAACGTGGCGTGAAAGAAATTAGTCTAAAACACTATAACTGTGTTCTTCGCCCCGCTCTTCGCAAAGCGTATCAAGCAAAGTTGATTCCCGACAATCCGTTTGACTTTTTAGAGCCGATACATAAAGAAAAATCGCCTATGTCCTATTACGACAAAGGCGAAATGAAAAAATTGTTTGAACTTATAAAAGGTCATCCGTTAGAAGTTCCATTAACACTTGCAGCCTATTACGGTTTCCGTAGAAGCGAAGTGTTGGGTATTAGGTGGAGTGCAGTCGATTTTGAGCATAAACTCATAACGATTAATCATAAGGTGCTTGTGGTTGAAAAGAAAGTTATTTTAAGCGACGAATTAAAGACCAAAACGAGCCATAGAACGCTTCCACTCATACCGCCCGTAGAAGAACTACTTATTCGCCATAAGGCTAAAATAGAAGAAAATAAAGAGTTCTACGGCAACGTTTACGACAAGAGATATTTAGACTACGTTTGTGTGGAAGAAGATGGTAAAATCGTTTATCCCGACCATTTAACGAAAAAGTTTGCAGACTTGATTAAAGAAAATGGTTTAAGGCATATTAGGTTTCACGATTTAAGACACAGTTGTGCAAGTAATATGCTTGCAAGTGGTGTTCCATTAAAAGAAATTCAAGAGTGGCTTGGTCACTCGGATTTCTCTACAACGGCAAACGTGTACTCGCACCTTGATTTTAGTTTTAAGATAAAAGCGGCAAATACAATTTTGTCAGCCTATTCTGATGAACAACCTGTAATCAAGCAAGAAAGCGAACTTTCTCTTTTAGAAAAAGCAAGTCAAGAAATGAAAGCACTCGGTTTTACTTCTATCGAAGAATATCTCGCTTATAAAGCAAAATAAAACTGAATAATATATAGATGGACGGTATCGGAAAATGATGCCGTCTTTTCTATTGCTAAAAATAAATAAAAATATTTCAAAGTAAAAAATGATAGTAAAATTCTTCGGTTTTAACACGGAAAATGCACGTTGGGTTAGAACAGGGGTTAGAACAAGCCGTTTTTGGCGTTTTGCACGTTTAGTATTAATACTATAAAAAAAGGCACTTTTTGTTCTAACCCACGAGGTTAGAACAGCGCTTAAAATTTAACTAACGTCCAAAAAAAGGCAAAAAAACAACCCAAAACATAGTGTTTTGGGCTCTTTTTGGCGCACCCTAAGAGGCTCGAACTCCTAACCTTTGGTTCCGTAGACCAACGCTCTATCCAATTGAGCTAAGGGTGCATAACCCCGAAATCGGGGGAAATATTCAATTTTGACCTTTGGTTCCGTAGACCAACGCTCTATCCAGCTGAGCTAACGGCGCATATTTGCATTTTTTGAGGGAAACAAGTTACCTTGCTCCCCTCTTTGTATTTTGTATTATAGTCCTTTTATCTCGTTTTGTCAATCTTT
>JAGCIP010000007.1 GCA_017648525.1 Clostridia bacterium | reverse complement strand
TTTAAGTTGGCAAGATAAGCCCGCCCGATACCTGCGCCGAAAATAGGGTTTTCTAAAAACATATCAAGTCCTGTTTGATATAAAACGATACGCCCGTTTCCGTGTAAGGCTTTTGCAATAAACTTTGTGATGACTTCCGATTGAAATAAACAAAAATAGCAAAGCAAGATGGTTGCGATTGCGACAAGGATTAAAATATAAGTTAAAACTGTATTAAACCTATGCCTGTCTGTTCTATATAATACTGAGGGAATAAGAAAAACCGTAAGACCGCATAGAATTGCAATACAGCCGTCGCTACCGCTAATCCAAAGAACGGCGTAGTAAAAGACGATATTAATAAAATAAGGCAGTATGCTCTTACCCGAAACTAAAAGGTAACAAAGTAAGGGTGTTGCCAACAAAATTAAGTTTGCTATATGGTTTGAACTTGCCCAGTAAGATGTGGGGATTGCCATAAATACCGTGCCGGTGAAAGTGTCTAACGCCCACATATAAATCATTTGAGCGCAGGCAAGGTTAATGGCCCAAACGAAACAGTAACAAAAATATTTGCCTAAATTAATGCTATTCGGACATTTAATTCTATTGCTAAAAATAAAATGCATGGCAAAGGTGCAAACTCCTGTAAGTAAAATAAAGAACACCCCGCTAAAATACTCGTTTAGATAAGAAGAAAATAACCCGCCTGTTAAAGAAGTTAGCGTAATCCCCAAAAAAGCGAAAGAGAGTTTGTCTAACTTTGGTTTTTTCCAAGGATAAAGTATAAACTTAATTAAGAAAGCGAAAACAACAGGCACGATTAGTAGAAATGGAAAAACTTCACTCATAAAGAGTGTTGTGTTACGCATTGTCATGGGAAGTTCTAATAACAAAGGAATAGTCGGCGTCATATCGTCGTAAACGATAAGAACGAAACAACCTATAAAAATTAGTACGGCAAACCCAGTCATGCCTATATTTGCAAACCAAAGAAGAAAAGAAAGCAAACTTAAAATTACGGGGTAAAATTTCCCGTAAAAAAAGTTTTCAGTCTTTTCTCTGATTTTCAATATATGTGAATTGTGGACGGTTGTGGTACTAAACATAGCGACAGTATAACATAAAGCCGTTGTTTTTGCAAGAAAAACCTATAAAATGGACAAATATTATGTAAATATCGCTAAACTTGAATAAACACGTGGACAAAACGATAAAAGTATGTTATAATAACCAAGTATAATTTTAAAATAGTTGGAAAGCATTATGAACCAAGTAAAACCGCTTAAATGGCTTATTAAAAGGTCTAAAAAGCAGGCTCTAAAAATGGGCTTGCTTGTTTTTGCCAATGCGTTTTTATCGGTTTTATCGGTTGTTTTTGCGTTCGTGATAAAGGAAATAGTAGATAGCGCTACTTTGCATAACGATAAAGATAGACTTTTCATTTTTGCAATGATTATTTTGGGAGTAGTGCTTTTACAGTTTACGCTTAGATTGATTATAACCGCTCTTTCCGAACATATACGGGGAAAGTTGGAAATGGAATACAGAGCGCACGTCTTTTCCCGAATATTAGACAAAAAATACGACAAGGTTAGCGGTTATCACAGCGGAGAATTGATGAATAGGCTAACTTCGGACGTTTCGGTGGTTGCGGACGGCGTTTCGGGGATTTTGCCCACGGCAGTTTCTGCGGTTGCAAGACTTTTGTGTGCAGTGATTGCGTTGGTTATTTTAGACTGGATTTTTGCCGTTGCTTTTACCGTAGCGGGGCTTTTGGTTTTTATAACTATGAGTTTACTCCGTGGCAAATTGAAAAACTTGCATAAAGATGCTCAAAAAACTGACGGTAAAACCCGTTCTTTTATGCAAGAATGTATTGAAAATTTGCTTGCCGTTAAGGTGTTTTCTATAAACGGCAAGGTGGAAAAACGAGCAAGCGACCTTCAAAATGAAAACTTTAAGGTTAAAATGCGCCGTAAAAATTATTCTGCAATAGGGTATGCAACTTATAACTTTATTTTTAGTGCAGGATACCTATTTGCGTTGGTATACGGTTGCGTTATGATTTTGGATAAAAGCCTAACTTATGGTGCGCTTTCGGCTATTTTACAACTAGTAAACAACGTTCAAGTTCCCTTTATGTCCTTATCTAACGTAATGCCTAAATATTACGCAATGATAGCGTCTGCGGAAAGATTGATAGAAATAGAAAATATAGAAAGCGAACATAGCGGGGAATATTTAGACGCTCAATCTATCTACCAAAAAATGAAAGGCATTAGTTTAAAAGACGTTACCTTTAGTTATGACCGTGATAAGGTTTTAAACCACG
Source organism: Clostridia bacterium (assembly GCA_017648525.1). Taxonomy (GTDB): domain Bacteria; phylum Bacillota; class Clostridia; order Christensenellales; family Borkfalkiaceae; genus UBA1259. The sequence goes on along the minus strand of JAGCIP010000007.1, from coordinate 6,889 downwards.
CTGATTTTTACGTTGAAAAGGGCGATTTCGTAATGGTGGAAGGTACGTCTGGCACAGGTAAAAGTTCCTTAATAAAACTTTTGCTTGGAGTTTATCCTGTAGACGGTGGGAACGTATACTTAGACTTAATAGATGAAAAAATTGAGATAGATCGTTCTGCTCGTTCGCTTTTTTCTTACGTTCCGCAAGGCAATATGTTATTTAGCGGGTCTTTAAGGGATAACGTAACGTTTATTAAAGAAAATGCAACCGAAGACGAAATAGAAAGGGCGTTACGCATAAGTTGTGCGGACGAATTCGTATCTCAACTACCCAACGGATTAGACACGGTGGTTGGCGAACATGGAGTTGGATTATCCGAAGGTCAAATTCAACGTATAGCGATAGCGAGAGCGGTGCTTTGCAATGCACCTATAATGCTTTTAGACGAAGCAACTAGCGCACTTGATGAAGAAACAGAAAAGAACGTTCTTGATAACTTAAAAGATATGAAAGACGTCACCTTGATAATTGTTTCTCACAAAAAAGGCGCATCTAACATATGTAATAAAAGAATAAAAATCAAAAACAAACAGATTTATTCGATAATTTGATAAAAATTTGAAAAAAATATGTTTTATTACAAAAAAATATCAAAAAATGATAAATACATGTTGATTTTTTAGTATCTTATGGTACAATGATTATTAGGGGAAAATGGGGGTGTCGAATTGACGATAAGGGAACTTTGCGAGTCTTTCGATATAAATGGAAAATACGTTAACTGTCTAGAATTAGGAACGGGAAACATAAATTCCACTTATTTAGTAAAATACGTCCGTGATGACGTGGAAAGGCAATTTATTCTTCAACGTATTAACAAGAACGTTTTTAAAGAGCCGGAAAAGGTTATGGATAATATCGTTCGAGTGACTAATTACGTTCGTGAAAAGGTTGAGCAATGCAAACTGTCTACCAAGAAATTAGTTATGCGTGCATTTTTGTCCAAGGCGGACGGAAAGCCTTTCGTTATAGACGATAACGGGGAATACTGGCGTTGTTATAGGTTTATACCAAACTCTATAACTTACGACACGGTTACCGATTTATCTATCGTTGAAGGTGCAGGAACGGCGTTTGGTAGATTTCAAAATTATTTGCACGGCTTTGATGCACAATCGCTTTATACTACTATACCAGATTTTCATAACACTTCTGTTCGTTATCAGGCCTTTGAAAAGGCTATTAAAGACGACCCGCTAAGTAGAGTGAAAAGGGTTGAAAATGAAATAGAAAAACTTATGTCCTTTAAACAAAAGGCTTGTCTTTTACAAGACTATTTAGATAAAGGCGAGTTGCCTATTAGAGTGACGCACAACGATACCAAGTGTAATAACGTAAGTTTTGATAAAGATACGGGTGAGGCGCTTGCCGTTTTAGATTTAGATACTGTTATGCCGGGTGCGGTTGCGCACGATTTTGGAGACGCTATTCGGTTTATAGCAAACAGTTTAATAGAAGACGATACGGACGTTGAAAACGTTTCGTTGGTAATAGAAAAATACGAAGCGTTTACCAAAGGTTTTATAACGCAAGTTAAACAAAGTTTGACCGAATTAGAAAAGGCAACTATGAATTTGGGCGTTTTTGCTATGACGGTTGAACTTGCGGTAAGATTTTTAACTGATTATCTTTTAGGTGATACATACTTTAAGACAAAACATCCAGGTCACAACGTGGATAGGGCGAGAAATCAAATAGCCCTTGCGGAAGACGTTTTGCGTAAGAGTGCACGACTCGATGAAATTATAAAAAAGTACTATTAGGGGAGACTTTATTTTAGTTATGGAAGAAAAGTTGATAGAAGAAAACGGTGGCGGTATTTCCTTAAGAAATTTGCTATTCGTAATAAAAAACAATTTAATAATGATAATCTTGATAATTGTCTTTTCAACGGGTTGCGGTTATGGTTTTTCCTATTTTGTTAAACCCGTTTATACTGCTAGTGAATCGGTAGTATATATGGCAGGGGAAGACGAAGGCGGGAAAGGAAGTACGGCAACTTATGTTAACGTTATGAGTGCATATTTTGATACCGTAGTTGACTTTTGTAAAACGGGCGTAGTAGTAGACCGTGCTAATTTTTATTACGTTAATTATCTTAATTCCCAGACAGTTGAGCCTGATTTAGATATTAATATTTATACTACTCGTGTTAAAAGAATTGAGGACCCGTATTCTATAAATAAGGAGCCTATAAAAACTAAAGAAGTAATTAAGTCGAATATTTCTACTAAGGTTGAAATGAAAGAAGACGACGTAGAACAGTTTGCTTTTACTATAAGTTATACAGACGCAAATAGAAAAGAAGCCGTTGAAAAGTTAAAATGCATAATTCTTGCTTTTGACTTGGAAATAAAAAGTACGGGGCTTGATGGACAAAATAAATATTTTAACGGCGTTAAAAACAATATAATTTCTTTAGGTGGAAACAGGGTTGACTCAAGCGTTTCTCAAACTAAGTATGCGTTAATAGGTGGCTTTATGGGCGTTATATTAGCTGCCGGCGTCTTATATTTAACTAAAGTTCTTGATAAAACGATTAGGGATAAGGCTATATTTGAAGAATTGACAGGTTCAACCGTTATTGCCGTTATCGAGAGCGAAGGGGGAAATGCGTAATGAATAACAAGATAGAAAAACAATTCCCTTTAGTTAATTTATTGTTAAAAAATTTGCTCATTATTGTTTTGGTTGCTATATTGTGTGCGTTATTAGGGCTTGGTTATAGCATTATGCGCATTAAACCCGTTTATACCGCCACTAAATCAGTAATGATTAGAACTACGCTTTCGGCAGATAATAGTTCATCTGCACTTTCAAATCAAGCGGCGCTCAGTAAAATTTATCTCGGTACTATTTCTAACATTATTAGGGGCGACGAGATTATTGAAAGTGCTGATAAGATTTATAAAGAGCAAAACGAAATTCCCGAGACAGACAAGAAGAAATATGTAAATAGTGGCTCTGTTGGTATGATTTACAGTTCGCAAAGTTTAATTTTTAAACTTACTTATACAGATACTTCGGCAGACCTTGCAAGTTTAAAGTTGGATGCGTTTATTTCTGCTGTTTCATCTAAGGTGGGCGGTTTCGTTCAAGCGGAAAACGTTTATATAATTGAAACGCAAAAGGAAAGCGATATAGCCGAAACTAAATTCTATACTAAATATACTGTAATAGGTTTGTTTGCGGGCGTTGCAATCTCAACGCTTACCGTATTCTTGATATATTTCCTTGATAATACCATAAAGAGAAGGGATGAAATGGAATCAATAACGGGAGCAGCGGTTGTTGCATACATTGAAAAAGAAGCTGATAAACCTAAAAAATCAAAAAAGAAAAAATAACGAAAAAACCCGCTCGTCACGAAAGTGAAAAGCGGGTTTTATATTAAAAATTTTCTTAAAGGGAATATAATATTAAAATTCATCTATTTGCTTTTCAAACTTATCGAAAAGTTGATATCTTTCTGGATGAATAAGCGCAGTAAATATCATTTCTCGTACGTTAGGAATATCTTTTGCGATATTAGCAATAACTTCTTTAACGTATTCACGTCTAGTCGTTTTGTTAGCGGGGCAACAACTTTTAACCACAGGCAGAGTTTTTGAATATGATATAACGTTGGTTTCTTTGGTCATAATCATAGGTCTAATTAAGGTTAAATCTATCTTATCTAAATAAGTTTTCGGCGCAAAGGTAGAAAGTCTACCTTCGTGGAATAAAGAAAGCAAAAGGGTATCGATAAGGTCGTCTGCGTGGTGACCTAAAGCAACTTTGTTACAGCCTTTTTCCTTTGCTAAATTATTTAATGCGCCCTTTCTCATTTTGGAGCAAAGCGCACAGGGATTACTTTCTTTTCTAACGTCAAAAACGATTTTGCCTATATCGGTTTTCTCTATATAATACTCTACGCCAAGTTCTTTGCAAAGTTCTTTTAGCGGGGTGTAGTCGGTTGGATTATCGGTAAAATTTAGGTCTACGGTTATAGCGATAAGGTCAAAGCGCTCGGGCGAAAATCTTTTATATTCGGCTAAAAGTTTTAAAAGTGTAACGCTATCTTTCCCGCCCGAAACGCCAACGGCTATTTTATCTCCGTCGGCTATCATTTTATATTTAGTTATACCTTTTCTTAAAAAAGATAGCATGTTTTGAGTGGTCATACGTTATACTCCAAAGACTAAATTTAAAATAATATTATTTAGTTGATTTTTTTCTGCATATACATTATACTGATTATTATAAAAAAACACAAAGATTTTGGTGTGTTATGGTTAAATTTATTCAAGAATTAGTGGGAAACGACGTATGGGCAACTATTCTTATGTCATTTTTTCCGCTGATTGAACTTAAAGGGGCGATAGTGTTTGCGCGCGGGGCGGAACTCGGCGCAATTTTATCGTTATTACTTTCTTATATCGGCTCTACGCTGGTATTTTTCCCCATTTACTTTCTATTGCGCCCTATTCTTAAACTGCTTAAAAGAATAAAATTTGTGTCTACTCTTGCAGATAAAATTGAAAGGTATTTTTCAGATAAAGCGCAAGATACTTTGGAAAAGCAAAAGGACAAAAAGCCAAATAATAACGTTAACGAAAACTTGTTGAAAATTTTGGGTGTGTTTTTGTTTGTCGCTATACCATTACCTATGACGGGTGTTTGGACGGGAACGGCAATAGCAGTATTCTTAAATCTTAAATTCAAGGATTCGGTTTTGCCTGTTACGATAGGGAATTTGATTGCGGGTATAATAATTTCGTTGCTTGCGGAATTGTGTTTAAGCCTTTGGAATATAGCCGTTTTAGATTATTTATTATACGGATTATTTGCTTTGGCAATTTTGCTAATAGTTGTGTTTATTATTAAGGTTTCATTAAAGAAATCTAAAAAGGAAAATGAATAAAAAATGGGATTTTTCAGTTGGTTATTACGAAAAAAGGCGCCTGCGAAAATAAAGTTAGGTTTAGCGCTCGGATCGGGCGGGGCAAAGGGATTTGCTCATTTAGGTGCGCTTAAAGCGTTTGAAGAAAACGGAATAGAGTTTGACGTTATTGCGGGAACTAGTATAGGAAGTATCGTGGGTGCGTTTTATGCAGACGGTTATTCTTCTACCGATATAATGGAACTTCTTAAACGTGTTAATTTTGGCGAAGTGACTAATCTTTTTATGATGCAAATGGATACTTCGGGGCTATATAACGTTATCAAAAGAGAACTTGGAGATTTGGAGTTTTCACAATTAAAAAAACCGTTCAAGGCGGTTGCAACCGTTTTAGAAACGGGCGAAGAAAAGGTTTTTGATAGCGGTAGCGTTGCTAAAGCGCTTTGCGCATCTAGTTGTATTCCACCGTTTTTCAAGCCTGTTATCATTGACGGCGTAAGATACGTGGACGGTGCTTATTCTAACGCAATTCCCGCCGATTTGGTAAGAAATATGGGTGCGGATTACGTGGTTGCCATTGACCTTGCAACAAAGGAAAGTAAACTTGGTGTGCTTAAAAAATTATTCCCAACTTATCAATCTCGTGTGGAAAACCCTAGTAGGCAAGGTTATGAATTTAGTGACGTTACCTTGCACCCAGACCTAAACGAGTTTTCTTCGGTTTCTATAAGCGGTGGTAGTTTTATGTACGACATAGGCTATCATCACGCTCTTTCTTTTATTCCTAAAATTAAAGAAGACTTACAAAGATTAAGGAGTAAAAAGTTAAAAAAGCGCTAAACCATGAAACACAAAAGAAAAATTGCCATAATACTGCTTTTGATAACGCTGTTTTGCACTCTATTTTCGGGGTGTGGCGATTTAGACCAAAACCAAGGTCAAAGTCAAGGTCAAGGGCATGGCGGTCAGCGGGAAATGCTAGATGGATTTTCCGTGCATTATTTAGACGTTGGTAACGGCGACTGTATATTTATAAAATTACAAGACGGCAAAACCATTTTGATTGACTGCGCAGAGCCGGACGATAAAAAGGCTCAAAACGTTATCGATTACGTAAAAGGTTACGGCGTAAATAAAATAGATTATTTTATTATCACGCACCCAGACGCAGACCATATAGGCAATGCTGTCAAAATTATCAATGAATTTACTATTTCTAGAATTTATCTACCTAAATTAAACGAGTGGGCATTAGAGTATTTTCCCACTTTACAACAAGTAAACCAACTTGCTAAAGATAAAAACATTGAGATTAAAAGGAACGATAATTTTAAATCGATTATCGGGGATGGATATTCGCTAATATTCTTAACGCCATATCCAAGCGGGCTTGCCGATAGTAGTTATAACGACCTAAACGGCGCATTAGTACCCGACCAAGAGAACGTTAATAATATCTCGCCTATAATTTACCTTGAAAGCAACGGTTTGCGTTTTGTTTTCACGGGTGATGCGGGTAGTTCTCAAGAAAAACTTGCTTTAAAAGTTTTAAACGACCCTGTGTTTAAGGCAAATATTAAAAATCTAGGTGTGAGCGTAAACTTAACGGGCGTAGATTTTCTTAAGTTGGGGCATCACGGTTCTAACAGTTCGTCTTGTAAGGAGTTTTTGCAAGCGTTAGCACCAAAACACGCAGTCGTTTCAGTTGGTGGCGATAATTATTACGGACACCCAACCACCGAAGTCTTGGACAGGTTAAATCAAGCAAACCCTGAATATAAATTATTTAGAACGGACGTTCACGGTACTATTTCTGTTGGCGTTGTAGACGGTCAATTAAAAATTATTACCGATAAAATTAACTAAAAATAATAAATATCCGCTTAGGCTTTCGCCCAAGCGGATATTTTCTTAAAAGAAGAAAACTTACGCTACCTTAAGGACGGTAATAGACGCCGCCGATAA
>JAGCIP010000089.1 GCA_017648525.1 Clostridia bacterium | reverse complement strand
CCTACGGACAAATTGCTGTCGCAATTTTCTCCATATTCAAGCCCCTTTGTCTTTTTATACCATAAAAAAAAGACAACCTGTGCGGTTGTCCTTTTTTTATGGTGCGAGCAAAGGGACTTGAACCCCCACGGTCTCCCACTAGATCCTAAGTCTAGCGCGTCTGCCAATTCCGCCATGCTCGCTTAACGAAGTGTATTATAACACATCTCTACCGAAAATTCAAAACGTTTTTAGGCTTTTATTAAAATAATCCTACCGATTTTTATTTTTTGTTCTTGACCGCAATAGAATTTTATGTTACAATATCTTATATTATTTATGAATATAAATTTAGGAGTTTTTTATGTGTAACAGATATCAATCAGCAAAAGAAATTTATGCACAATACGGTATAGATACTGATGCGGTTTTAGAACGCATTAAATCTTTGCCCGTTTCTCTGCATTGTTGGCAAGGGGACGACGTTAAGGGTTTTGACCAAGACGGCCCGCTTACCGGCGGTATTCAAACAACGGGCAACTATATGGGTAAGGCAAGAAACCCAGAAGAACTCATCGCCGATATGGAAAAGGTTATGAGCCTTTGCCCCGGTGCTAAAAAAATTAACGTTCACGCTTGCTACGCTATTTTTGAAAGCGACGGTTTCGTTGATAGAGATAAGTTAGAACCACGCCACTTTAAAAAGTGGGTTGAACTCGCTAAAAAATACAACGTTGGCTTAGACTTTAACCCCACTTTCTTCTCTCACGCAAAAGTAAAAGACGGTCTTACCTTAAGTAGCCCCGACAAAGCGACCAGAGATTTCTGGATTGAACACGGTAGAGCGTGCGTTAGAATTTCCGAGTATTTTGCAAAGGAAACGGGTTTCCCCTGCGTTATGAACATTTGGACGGGCGACGGTTATAAAGATATTCCCGCCGACAGAATGGGACCACGTGTTCGTTATAAAGAAAGCATTGAACAAATACTTGCAATTCCGTTTGACAAAAATTTGGTTAAACCTTGCGTAGAAAGTAAAGTTTTCGGTATCGGTGTAGAAGCCTACACGGTTGGCTCTGCGGAATTCGCCCTTTCGTTTGCAGCAATGCACGACGGTTGCTTACCGCTTATGGACAACGGTCACTACCACCCCACCGAAGTAGTTTCGGATAAAATCCCTGCGCTACTTGCTTTCTTCCCCGAAATTGCACTCCATATTACCCGTCCTATCCGTTGGGATAGCGACCACACCGTTTTGTTTGACGACGAAACCAAGGAAATGGCTAAAGAAATCGTTAGAAACGACGCTCTCGACAGAGTTTATATGGCGCTTGACTACTTTGATGCAAGCATCAACCGTATCGCATCTTGGGTAATAGGCTTTAGAAGTTGGCAAAAAGCATTACTTCTTGCAATGCTTACCCCCAACGCAAAACTCAAAGCGTTACAAGACCAAAACAAACTTTCCGAACTCATTATCGCACAAGAAGAAGTTAAAGTTCTTCCTTTCGGCGACGTTTGGAACGAATACTTGTTGCGCTCTAACGCTCCCGCTGAAAACGTGCTTTGGGCGGAAATTGAAAAGTACGAAAAAGAAGTGCTTGCAAAAAGAATTTAGTTTGATTAAATTATTAATAACGGCGTTGCCAAGTGGCAACGCCGTTTATTTTTATATTATTGCATTAGCATATAGATTATAAGGCTTACGCTAATAATTTACCTTCGGTAGATTCTACCACTTTGAACATTTCTACTTGTCTACCGCTAATAGCGTCTATATATGCGTAGAAGATAGAACCGTCGTATTCGCCAACGAATTCATAACAAAGTTTTTCGCTTTTTTGACCGATAGGAACGACTACTAATCTACCGCCTTCAACCAAAATACTTGACGACACTTTTGATTGCGCTTGCGATTTGGTAAGCACGGGCTTTGATATAACTCTTTGCGTGTGGTTGGTGTAATAACTAGTGCCTTCTAACCCGATAACCATACCCGTTTCCCCGCAAACTCTTACTTTAACAAGGTCGGAATAAACTATAATCCCGTTTTGTTCGTAAGCAAAGTTGATAGTGTAAACGTTGTTTGAAAGGTTTATCCACACGGGTTTCATATTTTCAATGCCGAGCGAGGCTACGAATTGTTCAGCAATTTCTTGGGCTTGTTCTTCGCTCTTATTTACACCATTACAACTGCCTGCAAAAGAGAACATTACGAGTTTTCCACCCTTTTTAGAGATTTCTGCGTAAAGAATATCTCCGTCCTTTTCGCCTTGCACGTTATAGCATTCCATTTGAGCGTTAGAACTTCCGTCAACCATAATGTTTTCAAGTTGATATTCCCCAAAAATTTGAGTAAACTTTTCAAGTGCAATATTTTGGTCTATTTCCGCACCGTTAAGCCCTTTAATTTCCTTTCTGTCTAATCCGTCCGAGAACGGTCCGTCGTAAATAAGTTCGGGGTATTGTACGGAAAGATTTTGAAGTTGATTAAATCCGTTTATAACTAAATTTCCGTCACCACCGTCCATAAGTGTTGAGAAAGAAAAATCTCCGCTCATTTCTTCTCTCATTTTTGAAAGCCCTTCTTTAAGTTCAGCGTTCGCCCTATAAAGTTGAACTAATCCTTGATAATCGCTTTCGCTAAGTTTTTCACCGCTTATAATCTTGTTGTTAATATATTTTGCATAGTCGCCTATTTGGTTAACTACTTTAGTGGTGTAATACTTGCTTTCGTCTTGCAAAGGTAGTTGTTGAATATCGTTTTCAGCAAGTTCGCTGTTTATAGCCGTGTCGACTAAATATTTTTGCATTGCGCCCGTGTCGGCAGTCGCTAACGCCTTGCTTAAATTTAGGTCTATATTGTTAACCTGTTCAACCGTATCGAAAAAGGACTTTCGATAAGCCGATTCAAGCATATTGTCGCCTTGCGTGGGCATCAAAAAGGTAAAGGTTAACACCGACGACAACACCAAAGTTGCAACGCCAAGCGATATAACCGCAGAAAGCCAACCGCCGTATCCTTTATTTCTTTCTTTTCTCTCTCTGCGCTCAATCGATTTTTGTTCTCGTCTTGCTCTCTTTTCGGCAAGCACGCTTTGTCTTCTTTGAATACGTTCTTCTCTTTTTGCACGCTTTTCTTCCATAATACGCTCGTGACGTTGTTTTTTGGTTTCGTTTTTAAGCATTTCACGCCTTGCTTGGCGTTCGGCTTTGATTTCCATACGTCTTTTTTCCGCTTCTGCTCTGCGCCTATTTTTTTCACGCAATGCGGTGGCTTTTGCCTTTTGCTTTTCGGCTTTTCTGTGCGCCTTTAATCTAGCAAGTTCTAATCTTTTTTCGGCAAGTTCACGCTCTCTTTGTTCTTTAAGCCTTGCTTTCTCCGCCTTTTTCTCTGCACGAATTTTTTCACGCTGTTTAGCCTTTTCTGATTTGGCACGGGCTTTAACCGATTTTTTCGCCTTGTCTTTTTTGTTGTTTTTTGCGGTTGCCTTTTGGTTTTTATCAGCAACCTTTTCCGCCTTTTCTACGGCGTTATTCTTTTTCTTTTCCATAGACACTCTCCTTAAATTGCAAATACGTGATTACCTATGGTAACCGTAGTCTTTCTGCTAAATATCCACGAACTCGTTGCGGTTGCGGGATTGTAATAGTAAAGCGCACCGTAAGACGGGTCCCAACCGTTCATAGCGTCTTGCGCCGCCTTTCTTGCGGTTGCGTCTGGCGTTAAGTTAATTTGTCCGTCATCCACAGCGGTAAATGCGTAACTTTGATAAATTACACCCGCCATAGCGTTGGGGAAAGACGCACTTCTAATTCTGTTCATAACTACTGCTCCAACCGCCACTTGTCCAACGTAACTTTCGCCCCTTGCTTCGCCGTAAATTAAACGAGCAAGTAAATTTAAGTCGCTATCGCTAAAAGTTCCGCTTGAACTATTGCTACTTGACGTGCTCATACCGAGCGCTTTAAGAGTTTGATTGCCGACGATACCGTCCACTTTAAGCCCGTTCTTTCTTTGAAAATATTTAACCGCTTCTTTAGTTTTAGAACCAAAGATGCCGTCTACCGAGCCTTTGTAGTAACCCCAGTTTTTAAGTTTTTGTTGCATTGTTTTAACTACGCTACCGCTTGAACCTTGTTGGTAAACCGCTGCGTACGCCGTTTGCACGTTGCTTGGCGTAAAGGTGGTAAATCCTATGGCAAAACCCATAGTTAACACCATTAAGGCAAGCACCGTAATTTTGAATATTTTTTTCATTTACACTTTCTCCTTATTTATTTTTAAGGCGTTTAACCGCTTGTGGTTTTAGCCTTTTTTTCACTCAAAAAATCATATATTATTTGATAAATTTTGCTCTTGTATTTATAACCCGAGTCGCTACCTGTAAAGCATAGCGGTGGATATACCACGCACCACCAGTTATCGCCCGCACCGTCGCCAAGTTCTATGATTAAAGCGTCGTAAAAACCTTTTTCAAGTTGCAACTCTCCGTAAACACGGGTGGGGAATTCTTCTCTTTTTATTTCCGCCTTGCTTTGATAATTAAACCCAGCCTCTTTAAGAACTTTGTCGGCTAAATCTTCAACTTTATTTAGCACGCCGTTAAGCATCTCTTGGGCTTGGGTTTTGGTTTTACACTCGGCTATATACGGGGTAAGATATTCTACCACCGCACCCTTTACCGAATACTTGACCGCTTGGTCTATATCGGCATTAGAGTTTGCCCGTATATGTATTCTCAAATACTCAAGGTGAGTTTGGCTTTGCGGTAATAAAACCGTTATTCCCGACAAAATTATTATGGCGACAAACAAAAAACTTATGCAACACTTACGCATTTTCTTTTTTTCTCCTTATTTTTTCCTTTCAGTTATTGACACATTGTTTAATTTTTATACCATAACGAAAAAAAGACCAACGGATAATTTTCCGTTAGTCTTTTTGTTCTTTTCTAAACACTATTTTTTTATTCTTTAATTTGGTCGAAATTGCCGTATTTTTTTATAAAATACTCGACTATCGCCCAAGTTTTCGGGTAGTCGTCAAGACCTGTAAACTCTAAAGTTTCATTTTCTAAAACAAGTTCTATCGTCCACGCATTTTCGATAATTGGCTTTGTGTTTTTATCGTATTTGCTCTGCCAAGCGGAAAAACCAAACAGCGATAATTCTCTTATAATTTCTTCTTTGTTTGGTATTAACTCGCTTCTTTTTCCGCTGTTCGCTTTTATTTTTAGTTCTTCACCAAAAAGGATAGCAAGTTTTTTAATTCCACCAAAAGCGTTGCCAAAATTGAAAGTAAATCTTTTAATTCCGCTTAGTTTTTTGTTAAAATCGTTTGCCGTTTTCATTAAAGCGACCCTTTCTTTTATGCTATCTTTAAACGCTCTAATCCCAAAATTATAAATAATTTTTTCCACGTCGATTTTACCAGTAGCATTATGAAAATAGTTTCCGTTTAAGTCGTAATCAATAGAACAAAAATATACCGATTTAACCTTTTTGCTTAAAAGTTCTAATAGATGCTCAATATCGCTTGTAAACTCACTTTCCGTTTTATTTACGCAAACCACACCTTCAAAATAAATTTCGTAATTATCGGTTTTTTTGTCGTAATAAAGTTTTGCGGTTTTAGTTTGGCTCTTTTTTAGCGCCTCACTAATAACGTAAACCGCACCTTTGGTTTTTTCGTTAAAGAGCAATTCGTCATTTACAACTTGAACACGGCTTGGAAAGGTTGCCACGTTGGTTTTTTTATCTATTAAAATTTGCTCGCTCTCGCTTATTTTCAACATCTCGCTAAACACTTGCATCAAACTACCCTTTATTAACTGTCAAAATTTTTTATTAGGCTAATAAAAATAGCGCAACGTAGCAAAGCACGGTAAACACGCCTATAAACACAAGCGGTTTCCAGAAACTATCCCCTTCAAACTTGCCACCAAAACAAATGGTAAATCCTATCGCAAACGCTAAGAACGGACAAAACAACGCGCCGACGATTATTATAAGAATAATTAACGCGTTTTCTTTTAACGCCTCTGTATATGCGTCCAACGGTACTCTTTCCCCTACTTCTAAACCTGTTTTTGTGTCAACCGTAACTTTATATTTGCCCCTATGGTCGTCTTCCGTAGACGCCAAGTCCGAATACCCAAATATTAGAGAAAGAATAATCGAGTACGCTAAAACACAAACGTAGCCCATAACTAATAAAACGTTGTAGTCGCCAAACTTTGCAAAATAACCTATAAACACAACTAACGGGAACAAAATCATATTAATAAGCCCGTATAAAACGCTACCTTCGCCTATTTGTCTTAAAGGTTTTAGTACGTGTGCGGAATTAGACCAAAAGGCATAAAAAGTAAACGCCAAGCAAATGATTGTCACAATAAAAAAGGTTATAAATAGCACTTTTTTATTCTTTTTTCTTGATAACGCACCAACTATTACGTCTATAATTCCGCCGATTATTACACCAATAATCGTGCAAAAAATAGGTGTTAAAATATTTTTTGTATCCACCGTGCTATTAGCATACCTTACAATACCTACAATAAAGCCGATAATTCCGGCTATGGCTGTCATCATATAAAACTTTCTCCTCCGCTTTTCTTTTGTTTTTTTATAGTATAGCATAATAAAAAATTTTTTCAAACTATTTTAAGTAAACGCAAAAAGAGAAGCTAGCGTTTGCTAACTTCTCTTTTTGATGGTGCCGCTGATCGGAGTCGCTTCTCTCGAGCCTCCCGATAAACGGTGGGTGTCCACCGTTTCCCCTGACGGGAAAATTGCAAGCAATTTTTCTCCTAATTCGACCCCGACCATACAAGCACACAACAAAAAAAGACAGGTCGTCCTGTCTTTTTTCGTTGGTGCCGCTGATCGGAGTCGAACCGATACGGGGTATTAGCCCACTGGATTTTGAGTCCAGCGCGTCTGCCAATTTCACCACAGCGGCAAAAATTATCGTTTTTCGTTGCAATTAAATCGTTTTTTTGCTAAAATTATATTGTAAGGGGAAATTTCCCCGCCCGAATTTCAACTGCTATAAGATAATAGCATAAATTTTGTTTAATTGCAAGCATATTAAAGGATTTTTTATGGAAAAATTAGTCTTGATTGACGGAAACAGTTTAATTAACCGTGCATTTTACGCTATGCCCGTATTAACGACCAAAGACGGCACACCCACTAACGCCGTTTACGGGTTTATGAATATGTTTTTTAAAATGCTTGGCGAGATTAAGCCTAAATTCGTTGCCGTTGCTTTTGACCTTAAAGCACCAACTTTCCGCCACAAATTATTCGCCGACTATAAAGGCACGAGAAAACCTATGCCTGAAGAACTCCGCCCACAAATTCCACTACTTAAAGAAGTGCTTAAAGAAATGGGCGTTTGCGTTTTGGAAAAGGAAGGGGTTGAAGCCGACGACATTATCGGCACGGTTGCAAAAAAGACAACCGTTAAAACATATATCTTCACGGGCGACAAGGACAGTTTCCAACTCGTTGACCAAGAAACCGAAGTTCATTTTACTAAACGTGGAATTACAGACGTAGAAATTTATACCGTTGATAATTTTACAGAAAAAACAGGGCTATGTCCAGAACAAATCATAGACCTTAAAGCGCTTATGGGCGATTCTTCTGACAATATCCCCGGCGTTGCGGGTGTGGGCGAAAAAACTGCTCTCACACTATTACAAACTTATAAAACGGTGGACGGCGTTTACCAAAATATAGAAGAAATTAAAGGCAAACTCCGTGAAAAACTTGAGTTAAACAAGGAAACTTGTTATCTTTCACGCACGCTCGCTACCATAAATATCGATTGCGGAATAGATTTTTCGCTTGACGGTATGCTCGTTAAAATTCCGTTTAGTTCTGCGGTTAAGCGCAGGTTTATTCAACTTGAATTTAAGTCCTTAACCAAAAAGGACGACTGGTTTGAAACTTCTATTTCGGACGGCGAAAAACCAGACGACGTGCCCGCACAAACTAAACCACAAGCAATTATAACCGCAACTTGTGCGGAAGATATTAAGAATTATTACGACGGCAAAGATTTTATTTCCTTATGCATAGAAAAGACCGCCGTTTACTTATCGGACGGAAAAAGTCAACTCGTTATACCCGTTCAACAAACGCTTTTTGACGACGGGCTTTCTTTATCAGAAGTTTTATTCGCCCTTACCCCGCTCTTTAACGGAAAGGCTAAACTTTTGGTTTGCGATAAAAAGAAACTTCGCCATTTAATTAAAAAATCTATTAACGCCGACCTTTTAGCGCCTTGTGAAGACGCCTCTATTATGAAATATCTTGCTGATTTTTCGGGAAAGGACGAAAGCCTTAAAGAGATTTTAGAGCAATACGATTTAAGTGCGGAAAACCCTGCGTTTTCGCTTTTTACATTATATAATATACTAGACGGCAAACTTAACGACGGACAAATGCAGTCGCTTTATAAAGACGTTGAGTTACCGCTATCAGACCTACTTTTTGAAATGGAAGAAAGTGGGTTTAAGGTGGACGCTGTTGCCCTTTCTGAACTTGGCGAAAAATATAAAATTACGCTTAACGACCTTGAAAACCAAATTAAAACACTTTGTGACGAGCCAAATCTTAACGTAAACTCACCCAAGCAGTTGGGAGTGGTGTTGTTTGAGAAATTACAACTCGCCAAGGGCAAGAAAACCAAGAGCGGATATTCAACGACAGCGGAAATTTTAGAAAGTATGGAAAATCTCCACCCCGTTATTCCGCTAATCTTGAAATATAGACAGTTGCAAAAACTCTATTCCACCTATATCGAAGGATTTAAACCGCTTATTGAAAAACCGAGCGGGCTAATCCACACTTCATTTAACCAAACTGTTACGGCAACGGGCAGACTTTCAAGCAAAGAACCGAACTTACAAAATATTCCCGTTAGGGACGAACAAGGCAAAGAACTCCGCAAGTTCTTCGTTGCTAAATCTAACGACAGAATTTTAATCGGTGCTGACTATTCGCAAATAGAATTACGTTTGCTTGCCGAGTTTTCCAACTGCCAAACCTTGATAGATGCGTTCGTGAGCGGTGCGGACGTACACGCCCAAACGGCATCAAAGGTGTTCGGCGTTCCATTAAATGACGTTACGCCCAAAATGAGAAGTAGCGCAAAGGCGGTAAATTTTGGCATTATTTACGGCATAAGCGAATACGGGCTTGCTAAACAACTTAAAATTGAAAATTATCAAGCAAGAGAATATATAAATTCCTATTTTAAGGAATATCCCGAAGTAAAAAATTATATGAACGAAAACGTTGATTTTGCAAAGCGCACGGGGTATGCAACCACCTTGCTTGGTAGAAAGCGTTATATTCGTGAACTCTTGAGCGAAAATTATAATCTCCGTCAGTTTGGCGAAAGGGTTGCAATGAATATGCCCTTGCAAGGCAGTAGTGCGGACATTATTAAACTTGCTATGCTTGGTGTTTGGCGCAGATTAAAAAGTGAAAACTTAAAGTCCGAACTGATTTTACAAGTACACGACGAACTTATTATAGACGCTTTTATAGACGAAAAAGAAAAGGTTGAAAAAATACTAATAGAAGAAATGGAAGGAGCGGTCAAACTACGTGTTCCGCTAACGGTTAGCGTTGGCACGGGCAAAACCTGGTTTGACGCAAAATAGATTATGGCGGAAAAATTGATTGCGATTACGGGTGGAATAGGTAGCGGAAAAAGTCTTGCCCTTTCCACGCTTGAAAATGCGGGCTATCAAACGGCAAGTAGCGACCGTATTACTGCTGAACTTTATAATAAACAAACAGTTTTAAGGAAAATTAAAAAACTTTTTCCTTTTGCCGTGTCGGGGTTTTTCAAACTTAAAGTAGACAGAAAGAAAATTGCCGACACCGTTTTTAACGATAAAGCCAAACTCAAAAAATTAGCCGACTTAATCACCCCGCTTGTCGTCAAGGAAATAGAAAAAAGGGCAAAAACCGTTTCGGGCAAGTTTTTTGCAGAAGTTCCCGTTCTCTTTGAATACTCATATCAAAACCGCTTTGATAAGATTATCGTAATCACTCGCCCACTTGAAAGTAGAATTGAAAGCGTTAAAAAACGCTCTAACCTAACCGAAACGCAAATTTTAGAGCGCATAAATAATCAAATAAATTACGAGAAAGCCGACCTTTCAAATTATTCAGTTATAGTAAACGACGGCGACGCTCCCGCTTTTGAGCAAAAAGTTTTAAAACTTGCAGAAGATATATAAAATTAACAAAAATTATTGTTTTTAATTATTAAAATGAACTTGAAAATGATTTTTCAAGTTCATTTTTTAATATCTTTTTTTATGCTAACATAATATATATTAATAGCGTGTAAAAATTTTAACTTTTTTCGTTAATTTTTTACAAAAATACTTGATTTTTTTGTCGTTTGTGGTATAATTTTCATAATGGCGAAATTTGGCGCCTAAAACAAACGAAAAGGAGACTTTTATGAGCAAAACGTGGTTATTTTTTAT
>JAGCIP010000088.1 GCA_017648525.1 Clostridia bacterium | reverse complement strand
TTTGATACTTTAAGCATAATGGCGGATAATTCAAGAAATGCGGTTATGACGGTTGAAACGGCTAAAATTTGGATTAGAAAAATGGCGTTAATGGGGTATAACCAGTTTCAAATGTATACTGAAGATACGTTTGAAGTGAATGGTCAACCATTCTTTGGATACAAGCGTGGCAAATACTCTCAAGAAGAAATTATTGAAATAGTAGAATACGCCGAAATTTTTGGTATTGAGGTTATTCCTGCAATACAAACCCTTGCGCATTTCCCCGCGTTAAAAAGATGGCAACCTTTTGTTGAGCATATGGACTGCGAGGATATTTTACTTGTTGATGATGATAGAACCTATAAACTAATTGAAGATATCATACTTAGCGTTAAGAAGTGCTATAAATCAAGAAGGATTAATATAGGTATGGACGAAGCGCATATGCTTGGGCTAGGAAAGTTTTTGGATAGAAACGGATACGAACCTAGATTTTCTATATTGACAAGGCATTTGAGAAAGGTTTTAGAATTGCTTAATAAACATGGTTTTGAACCTATGATGTGGTCGGATATGTTCTTCCGTGCATCTATTGCCCCTGATTATTTTTACGATACGCCCAAAAAATTCCCGGAAGAAATGAAATCGCAAATTCCTAACGGCGTAAAACTTATCTATTGGGATTATTACGGAAACAATAGAAAAAAATATGATAATATGATTGACACGCACTTGCAACTAGATAACGAAATTTGGTTTGCTGGCGGTGTGTGGACGTGGATGGGCTTTGCACCTATGAACGTTTATAGCAACGTATGTACAAAGGCTGCGTTAAAATCGTGTATTAGAAAGGGCATTAAAAACGTAATAATGACGCTTTGGGGTGACGACGGCGCAGAATGTCAAATGCTGATGGGGCTTTCGGGGCTTTGCTATGCAAGTGAATTAGCATACGGCAACGAGAAAAACGTTAAAGAAACGTTTAAGGCGATAACGGGTGTTGCGTACGACAACTGGAATAAGTTGGATTATCCGAATATTATTGATTTGCCTTATAAAGTTCACAACTCTAATTGTTGTAAGTATTACTTGTATAACGATTACTTTTTGGGCATTATGAATTCTTGTGTAAAAGATAATTGTGAAAAACTTTATAAAAGATATACTACAAGTTTACGTAGATGTGCTAGTAAATATCCCGAGTGGGCTGAAGTTTTTACGTCGATGGCGGACTTGTGTTGCGTGCTTGAAAAAAAGAGTAGTTTAGGCTTAAAAACAAGGCAACTTTATAAAAACGCAGATAAGAACGGAATGGCTCAATTAATAGAAGAATATAAGATAACATTAAAGCGTTTAGAAAAATTCTATCGTTCGTTTAGAACGGTATGGTACAAGTACAATAAACCTAACGGTTTTGAAGTTCAGGATATAAGGCTTGGCGGACTAATGCAAAGAACAAAGAGTTGCATTATGGAACTTGAAGATTATCTAAGCGGAAAGATAAAAACCATTCCTGAATTAGAAGAAGAGTGCATGCCGTATCAAGGGGAAGAAAGTAAGGACGCATTTTTATCGTCGTTTAATAAAATATTCTCTCCGTGCGATATTGCTAATATAACTTAAAATAAACGTTAAAGGAGTTAGACTATGGATAAAGTAAAAATAGGTGTGCTTGGTGCATATAGGGGAATGTCGATGATCGGATTTTGCACTCAGTACGAGGCTGTAGAATTAGTAGCGATATGTGATAAATACGAACCTGCATTAAATAAATGTAAAAACGATATAAGTTATTATAAAAAGAATGAAGTGGCGTTTTATGACAGTTTTGATGAATTTATAAAACACGATATGGATGCTGTTGTTTTGGCAAATTACGCTAACGAACACGCACCCTTTGCTATAAAATGCTTAAAGGCAGGAAAACACGTTATAAGCGAAGTTTTGCCCGTTCAAACGTTGAAAGAGGCGGTAGAATTAGTAGATGCGGTTGAGGAAACGGGAAAGATTTATGCGTATGCTGAAAATTATTGTTATATGCCAGCACCAACCGAGATGCGTAAACTTTTTAAAGAAGGCAAACTTGGTGAATTTCAGTATGGTGAAGGTGAATACGTTCACGACTGTCACGAGATTTGGCCGGATATAACCTATGGCGACGAAAACCATTGGAGAAACAATGCCTATTCAACGTTTTATTGTACCCATAGTTTAGGACCTATGATTCATATTGCAGGGCTTAGACCTGTTAAAGTGTCTGGGTTTGAATTGCCTATTCCTGAAAGAATGTTGGACGTTGGGTG